>DASYZB010000013.1 GCA_035946615.1 Verrucomicrobiia bacterium | reverse complement strand
CGGCTTCAGCCGGCAGCAGTGTGTAATTCACCACCCCTGCCGGCTAAAGCCGGCGTTCCGCGGCGGCTACAACAAGTTCCCGGTGGCAGTGTCAAGATGCGCTCGGTCATGTTGGGCGGCCACTCGCAGGTGAGGTATTGGATTCGCCGGCTTGACCCTTGGGAGAAAAGGCAGCGGATCGCAAGGGAGCAGAGCCCCAAGGCATATCGAGGCGTAATTGGTTGGCTAAGCCTGTCAGGTCGCCGCCTGTGGCAGGGAGGCAGGGTAGAATCCTGGCACAACGTCGGCGCACCCAGGCGTCGGCATCGGCCCGGGGCTGCAAACCACCGTTCAGGCCAAGCAGCTTGCGGCATTCGTTCTGTTGCTGGCGGTCATAGGCGGCCAGGCTCTCATTAGGTCCGGACCCGCGCAGCGCCCGGACGAGGGCCTCGGCCAGGTGTTTCCCTTCGGCAAATCCCAAGTTCATGCTTTGCACACCAACGGGTCCTGTCTGGTGCGCAGCATCTCCGGCCAACCAGCAGCGGCCCTTGCCAAAGGACCGGGCCAGGGAGGGTTCAAAGCCTACTTCGGTGCACCAGGCGATGCGCTTGACCTCCCCGGCGAACCACGGCGCGCGATTCTTCGCAACCTTCTGCACGTAAGCCCGGATGCGCTCGTCTATTTGCGGTTGAGCCAGACGCATTGTGGAGCGTTCCTTCTCGGGAAATTCCGCCGGGGCATCGGATTTGAGCATTTGAAAAGTCCAGCGGAAGCGATTACCCGGCAAGGGCCAAAGCACGTTGGTGCTCCGGTCGTCCAGAACAACGCGCATCTCGTCCTGGCTTGTCTCATCGCACTCGAATTCATATGCGGCGAAGGACTCCCGTTCGCCGGCAGAATCAGAACCAATGGCTAAACGGTCGCGCACAAGGGAATGATGCCCATCGGCGCCCACGAGGAACTGTGCGCCCACGGAGGTGCGGCGGCGGACCGTTGTTTCCCAATGCGGGACGATGTAGCCGGTGCCGGTTCCACCCAACTCCTCGATCGTGGCGATGACCTCCCGCTGTTCATCGGACAATTCGTCAAACCGGTGATTCCAATAGACCTTTACCCCTGCTGCGCATAGTGCCTCTTCGAGGGTGGTTTCGAGCTGGTTTTGCGGCAGAATAGCCAGAAAGGGAAAGTGGCCTTCATCACCGGCCAAATTTACCTCCGCTCGCCGGTTCTCCCCATCGTAGAAAGCAATTGTTCGCACCGCGCGGCTTTGCGCCAGCACGGTTTGGGCCACATTGACCTGCTGGAGCAGCCCCAGTGTTCGGGGATGCAAGGCACAAGCATAACTGCGAGCGGCTGTTCTTTCCTCGCGATCAATGACGGCCACTTCGATGCCCGCCCGGGCCAGCAGCAGAGCCGTCCAGAGCCCGACCGGCCCAGCCCCTACTATCAGAACCTCTGTTCGTTCCTCGCGCATCAGGTTTCGGCGATTTGCCTCAGACCATAGCGCAGGCGCCTCTAAAAGTCATCCAACAAATCAAATTCCTGAAGTCCGAATCCCTCGGCAAACCAGCCAGGGAGTCCAGCGCCAAAGGAATAAGGGCGCAGCCATAGGTGAAACTGCGCCCTTTGGGGCTAGGAGTGATTTAGCTAACCCGTTCATCATCTCGGGATTGATAAATCTTTCACATGGGGTTTTTACCTACCTCCAAGACGCTTCGCGCCGGCCAGTGCGCCAGATTCACGCATTTTGCGTGGAATTCACGCATGAGCGGGAACCGCATGCGGTCCGGCTCAGATTGGGCGGTGGTTACCAGGCCGATTATCAAACCGCGCCCACAGGCTAAGAATCCATCGGCTTTATAAGGGGTTACGCAATCCATTTGAGGTCAGGCGCACCCTGTTTCCCAACGGAACCGCAGGAACAAAATTGCCCCGGCACCATTTGTCGAGGAAAGCAAAGGCCCAGGCCTGCTGTCGGGCAGGGGCCAGTCCCTTATGAGAATGGATTTTGAGATGCCTACTCTCATTGCAATGGGCTCGGGCCGCGCCAGCTCGGGTGCCGGCGCGGGGCAGTTCTCCGGAGCGTCTGCCTCGCGTCGGCCAACAGCACCGCCTGTGACAGGCCCTTCGCCGCCGGCGGGACCTCCAACCAATCCGCCGCCCAATCCCGAAAAGCCCGGTCCAAACGTCGTTTGGGCCCCTGTCACCCAGCAAACATCACGAATGGTCAGTTCGAACCTCGTCCAAACTGCTGCCTATCCACCGCCTGCTGTCGCGGTTCAGCCTTTGAACAGCAATCAGCTGCTTCTGTTACTGCTGCTTTTCCTCGTATCGGCGGTCCTGCTCGGGGTCCACGTTTGGACCACAAGGAAACACAAACCCGTAAAAGCCTGCGGCGCTCGATCCTATCACTTGCCTCACCGTGAATAATGGGCGGGAGTGAGACTGTTCTCGGGAAGATTTTAAATGATGACATATTTGTCAGCATGAAGAGGATCGAAACGCCAATTGGTTCACAATCCGCCTTTGGTTTTTCTTTGAATCCTTCCCCCTCAGTAGCTACAACAAGCCCAGTTGATGAAACTCGTCGCACTGATCTTCTTGTCGATTCTTGGCGGCATTTCCGGTCTAAGCGCGTCTGAGACGAACCTGGTGGCAAACGGTTCGTTCGATCAAATGCAAAACGAATCGGGTCTTCCCGATTTCTGGTCCACGGCAGGGAACCCAGCAATCAAACAACAGTTGAGAGTGGACACCGGCCCTGACGGCAAACGCTGCGCCAGGCTGAGCTGCACCGAGTCCAACGGGGACGGCCCGGACTTCCACGCGATGCTCTGCCAGATCGGAAAGGTCAGTGTGCGTCAAGGCCACTGGTATCGGCTCAGTTTTGGCGCAAAAGCTCAAGGAATCCGAGGTGGCGCAGTCGAGGTTGGACTATCGAATACGCGTCCCTGGCAGAATGCGGGGTTAGCCGAGGCATTCTCACCGGGCAGCCAGTGGGGGCATTTCGAGTTCCTGTTTCGCGCTGCTATTGATTTGCCCGCTTCTTCAAGCCGGTTGCAATTCTGGTTCAAAAGCACGGGCACTCTCTGGCTGGAGGGCGTTGTGCTGGCTGAATCAGCCGAGGGCCAGCAATGGTTTCCTCAGATTGCGACCGCGCAGGTTAAGAACTTTATCCCCAACAGCAGTTTTGAGTGCGGCACGGCAAATTGGGGCAGCTTCACTTACGGTTTGAAAGGCTGGGCAGGCAACCTTTACCGGCTGGAAGGCCAATGGGATGACCAGGCCGCCAGCCATGGCCGGCATAGCCTCAAAATCTCCATAACGCCCAAGACAACACCGGTGTTTTATTTCGATTACTACGACCCGGTTCGCCAGCCCGTTCGCCGCATTTTGGCGGCCAATCAAGGCTGGTTCCCTGTCAAGCCCGGCGAGCCTTTGACCCTCTCGGCCTTTCTGCGGGCTGATCGGGATGCTGTTCCTGCTCAATTGGCGTTCATTGAGGCCCCTGAAAATGCGCATCAAAAAGAGGTCCGCGTCGGAACCCAATGGCAACGATATGAATTTACATTTAAGCCGACCGAACGGTTTCTCTTTATCGCTCTGGGACCGGACCTTGGAGACTCGAAACTGGAATCAGCCACGCTCTGGGTTGATGCCGTCCAGTTGGAGCGCGGAGAGCATGCCACCCCTTATGAACCGCGCCAGCCGCTCGAATCATTTATCGAGACAACCGCCCCGGGAAATATTTTCACCAACCCCGCTGCAGGTCTAACCATCACGCTACGGGCTTACAACGACTCCGAGCGGGCCGCAACCCTCCGAGGCAACCTCGAATTGACTGATTTCTTCGACCGCCGGGCTTTTGCCGCCGAGCGGCGCCTGCATGTTCCGGCGCACGGTGAGCGCAGCCGGGCCTGGGCACATCTGTGCAGTGGCCGCCAAGGTTTTTTCAGGGCCAACTGGACCGCTGTCCCATCCCGCTCTCTGGAACCTCGCGCGCAGTCGTCGTCCCTGTCCTTCTCAAATGGGACTGTCCTGTCACAAACTCAATCGCTCCGTTGCGGCCTTATCCTTCCAGCGAACAACGACCTGGCTGACTCGGCCTTGGGTTTCAATCATGCTTACCCGTGGGACTTCCTTGTTCAGCGGGCGCGGCAGGCGGGCATCGTTTGGTGGCGTGATTGGTCGGCCAAGTGGCAAACGATCGAGCCTGAGCCAGGCCGGTTTGATTTCACCGCCGCAGACACTCAAATCCAGCGCCTGTTCGCCCTGGACGGCCAGGTTGAGGTGCTTTTGCCCTTTCCCTCAGCGCTTTGGTCCACAACCGCCCGTGCCGATGAGGTCCAAAAAGCTGCGGGCAAAAACCAGTCCCTGCGGACGCGCCTGCCCGTAGCTTTTGCGCCCAGAGATTTAAAGGCCTTTGGCGATTACGCGCTCAAAGTGGCGCGGCATTATGACCGGCGCAAAGTCACTTACATACAAGTCCTCAATGAGCCGGTTTATACTGATTATGCCCTCCCGCGCCAGTTTGGTTACTCGCTGGGCGACTACCTGCATTTTCTTGAAACGGCTGCCAAGGCCTTGCGCGCAGAGGGGCAGTGCCGGGTTGTGGGCGGCATCAGCGCGGGTCTCGAAGCGGGGCTGACGCAAGATTTCGTGGCCCAGGGTGGCCTGCGCTGGCTTGATGTGTTCGACCTCCACATGTACGACCCAGCCCGGCCAGCGGAGAGCTTTGAAGATTCATTCTCATTCCTGGAACATCTCATGAACGAGCATGGCGGCCCGAAGCCGGTCTGGATTACCGAATGGGGTTGCTACGCCGATGACGACCCCGCCTGCGCGCCGCCGAGTGTGGGCGATGCCACCATGAACCGGTGCCGCTGGCCCAGCGAGTGCGCCGCTACAGAGCACATTGTGAAGTTTACCGCTGTCGCCTTTGCCCATGGCGTGCGAAAAATATTTTTTCATGCGGGCACCTGCGGGACCATCAACGGGCCTGATGCCGCCGGCGTGCTCTTCGAGTACGGCGGCACACCCCGCAAGATGTATTGCGGCGTGGCCACTCTGACGCGCTTGCTCGGCGTCCCCGACCGCTGCATCTCGCAAATTGTTCATGAGGGCACCCGGGTGTACTCCTTTGAGAGCGCCGGGCGGGTCGTCTCAATCGCCTGGGCTGCGCCAGAGCATCCCGCGCGACTCAAGCTGGGTCCAACCGTGAAGGCCTGCGATATGATGGGCAATGAACTCCCCGGGGGCAGCGTCCAACTCGGGCCCTCGCCGGTGTATCTGGTTGGTGAATCGAAAGAGACCGTGCTGAGCGAGTAATAAACCATGAAATTGCGCAGTTCCAAATTCAATCGGCTCTGCCTTGGGGCGCTTGGCTGCAGCCTCTGGGCTTTAAATAGTTTCCTGTGCGGTCTTGCCGCGGCGCCCGCTGAGCGCAACTGGCCCGTCTATCTCGGCGACCGCGGCAGCACCCATTACTCGCTCCTGAAGCAAATTACGCCGCGCAACGTCCGCCAACTCGAAGTCGCCTGGGTTTACCATTCCGGGGATGCCCGCGCGGACAACCTGTCTCAAATCCAGTGCAATCCACTCATCATCGACGGCATCCTGTATGGGACGACGCCCCGGCTCAAACTCATTGCCCTCGACGCCGCTACCGGACACGAGCTATGGCGCTTCGATCCCTTCGAGAGCCGGCCCAGCAGCGATGCCCTGGGCGTCAATCGCGGCGTGGTTTATTGGGCTGACGGCACCGACCGCCGAATCCTCTTCTCCGCCGATCATTTCCTCTATGCTGTGGATGCGGCAACGGGCCGGTCCATCGAGGGCTTCGGCGACAAGGGCCATGTGGATATCAAAGACGGGCTTGGCCGCGACGTGAGCAATCTCTACGTCGTTTCGACCTCGCCCGGCGCAGTTTATCGCAACCTCCTGTTCCTTCCCCTGCGCGTCGGGGAAGGACCCGCGCCCGCTGCGCCTGGGCATCTCCGGGCTTATGACATTCGCACCGGCAAAATCGTCTGGACCTTCCATATCCTTCCCTATCCCGGAGAACCAGGTTACAACACCTGGCCGCCCGATGCCTGGACCTACGTCGGGGGAGTGAACTGCTGGACAGGCATGAGCGTGGACGAGCGCCGCGGGATTGTCTATGTCCCAACCGGCTCAGCCGCGTTTGATTTTTGGGGTGGTAACCGCATCGGCCAGGACCTCTTTGCCAACTGCCTGCTCGCCCTGGATGCCAACACGGGCCGGCGCATCTGGCATTTCCAATGCGTTCACCACGATCTATGGGACCGCGATTTGCCTGCACCACCGGTCCTTGTTACGGTCCGGCACAATGGGCATCCGATCGATGCGGTTGCGCAGACTACCAAGTCAGGGCATGTCTTCCTGTTCAACCGGGACACCGGCGAGCCGTTGTTTCCGATCAAAGAGCGCATGGTTCCTCCCTCCGATCTCCAAGGTGAAGCGGCCTGGCCCACCCAGCCGCTGCCGACCAAACCGCTGCCATTTGCGCGCCAGTTCTTCACTTACAACGAAATCACTGATATCTCTCCCGCCTCACGACGCGAGGTGCTCGACCGATTTTCCAAAATTCGCCCGCACGTGCCTTTTGCCCCTCCCAGCACCGAAGGCACGATTATTTTTCCGGGTTTCGATGGCGGCGGCGAATGGGGCGGGGCGGCGGTCGATCCGGACGGTGTGCTGTATGTGAACGAAAACGAGATGCCCTGGATACTCACGATGGTGCCAATCGCTCTTTCAACCAACGGTCCCTCCGGCGGTGGTCATCAGCTTTTTACCCAAATCTGCGCGGCCTGCCACGGCGTCGAGCGCAAGGGCAATGCCGCCCAAAACGTGCCCTCCCTGGTTGAGATCGGCAAAAAAATGAAACGCGCCGACATCGTCCATTTGCTGGCAACCGGGCGCGGGATGATGCCTTCATTTAATTTCCTTTCGAACCGGCAAAAGGAGGCCCTCGCCGATGTGCTGCTTGGGACCACAACGCCGGCCGCGGGCGCCGAACGTCATGAGGAAGTCTCCGGCGACGTTGTCCTGGGCGGGATTCCCTACACGATGACCGGCTACAACCGGTGGCTCGATACGAACGGTTACCCCGCCGTTAAACCGCCTTGGGGTACCCTCAACGCCATTGACCTCAATACCGGTGAATACCGGTGGCGTGTGACGTTGGGCGAAATCCCGGCCCTCACCGCTCGGGGGATTGCTCCGACCGGCCTGGAAAACTACGGTGGACCGATTGTCACCGCAGGCGGCCTGCTCTTCATCGCCGCCGCCAAGGACGAAATGATTCGCTCCTTCGACCAGCGGACGGGCAAAACTCTGTGGCAGGCCAAGTTGCCCGCCAACGGTTTTGCTACGCCGTCAACGTACATGGTGAATGGCCGCCAATTCGTGGTCATCGCCTGCGGCGGCGGCAAGGTTGGCACGAAAAGTGGCGATGCCTACGTGGCCTTCGCATTGCCGGGGCGGAAATAGGAATGAAGGCTAAAACAGGACATTTTTCGGCGAGTGAATCCCCCAGACGCCACAGCGCCAAAGCCGCAAGCCTTATTCTCATGAAGTCACGCTCTAGGGAAGAGCCAGCAGTTTGACGGCTTCCGCCGCGCCAACGATTGGGATACCAGGTCCTTGTCACCACTGATAATCATATCCGCCACCGCTGCCCGGGCAGCGCGGGCAGCGGCTAGCACTTGATTTCATGCCTGCAAGAACCTAGTTTTGGCACGTGTTTGGCAGAATGTATGCGCGAGAGAAAGCCGTTTGATGTCGTTGGTAACCAAAGGAAGCAGCCATGAACATTCTGAAGCAATTCTGGACTTTCCTAAGAGAAAATAAAAAGTGGTGGCTCCTTCCGATCTTTATCTCGCTGCTTATTCTGGGCGCTTTGCTCTTCTTTACCAGCGGTCCGGCGCTGGCGCCGTTTTTGTACAAGCAGTTTTGACATTTTGTCAGCGCATTCGATGAGGCCGGAGAAACCGGAGTATGTGCGTGTTGCTATGGCTCTTCGAGTCACCAGCGTCGCGCTCATTGGCCTCGCCATCTATTTGGCCGCTCTGACCCAAATGCCTTGGCCGGACATTGCGGCTTTGGGTTTTCTTGGGGCGAGCCTGCTGACACCCTGGATTCCAAGTAAACCGCGCCACCCGCAAATCGGCCTCTCGCTTTGGGCCGCAGCAATCGCCTGGTTCTCGACTCTCTTCCTGGCGATCAGCCTCATCCTCGCCCGGCAAACGATCACCGTCTTCGATCCCTATTATGCCATTCTGGCGTGGCTCATTGCCGCTGCCGCCGCGTTGCATGCGCCCCTAATGGACTCCTCGCGTTTTAAAGCCTGGTGGAAGGCGCTCTCGATACCATGGGCTTTTTGTGGCGCTTTTGTATGGCTGGCCGCCTCCTATCTGCAGGACAGAACAGCTCCATTTTATATCGGACTGCTTGTCTTGGTCTTTTTATTGCTCCTGTGCAAAAGATGGTTCCCAATGCCTGCATCGTCTGTGCTGATTGTCAATACGCTGCTCGTGCTGGTAATCCTGCTCCCAATTGCGGATTGGGTCGCGCGCAGCCCTCGACCCTTGGACCCTCACCCCGAAGTCGCCGGAACCGGTTATTTGTATGACGTTGCGAAAAAAGAGCCCAATGCCTTCCTGCATTGGTACGGAAAGTATTTGAATCAGTACGATCGGTTAGTCCGCGATCTCTTTCAACCCGACCCTGCTGGCGTCCTGCCTTTCCGCATACGGACTAATACCAATACGACCTTCTTCCAAAGCCGAATTCACATTAACAGTCTGGGCTTTCGGGGCCGCGAAATCTCACCTGCCAAGGGTAGGGCCTACCGAATTGTCGCTTTGGGCGAGTCCAATACTTTTGGATTCACTCTGACTCCGGAGCATAAACCCTGGCCGGAGGCCCTCGAACAACTGTTTCGCGAACATTTCCGAGGAGCCGTTCCCATCGAGGTCATTAACGCGGGCCTTCCAAACCACGGCCTTGAGAATAACCTTTATCGGTTAAGGAAGGATATCCTTCCGCTGCATCCCGATATGATCCTCTCCTATCACGGCTGGAATACCTTCCGTTCCCTCTTTTCTTCGCTGCCTGCCAATTCGGTAAAGCATCCCCCGGCCTTTAAGCAGCGTCCCATGCCTTTGCTCGCCAAAGCCGAGTACCGTTTCAAAATGCTTTCGTTCAGAAAACAGTTCGCGGCAAATCCCGCGTTCGAACCGCCTCCTGTCTCTAAGTTGCTGCAATCGGCCTGCGCTGAGGATTACCGGCAGCTCATCAAAATCGCCCGGTCCAACCACATCCGGTTGGTCATTGGAAATTATTCCATGGCAGTTGACAGCCAAAGCACTGGCGAGTTGGTGGAATTCTATCGTAAAGCGTTCCCCGCCGTTTATGCCTTAATCGGGGTCAACCAATTAAACTCGCTGCTGCTCGAAGAACTCGCACGCCAAAACCCGGAGGTTTGCCTGGTGGATACCCATCCTCAGTTGGATGGGGCACACGATAAGTTCATCGACCTGGTCCATTTCGCCCCAGCAGGTGATCGGCAAATGGCCGAAACGTTCTTCGCCGCCATCACCAACCTCGTGCAGCAGGACCTTGGCGGGCGATGAGGCCGCTAACTGTTTCAATGCTAACGGCGCCAACCGTGCCCACGCCAGCCCCAACCCCCATGCCGCCACCCGCCCCAGCCATGATAATAGCCGCCCCCGTAAACCCGCGGGCCGAAGCCTAAGTAAAGGCTCGGTGCAGGCGCGTACACAACGGGAGGCGGGGTGTAAACGACTGGTGGCTGGGCATAAATCGCAGAAGGCGGCGAGTAAACCGGCGCTGGCGCCTGGTAAACTGGCGCTGGCGCCTGGTAATAAACCGGAGGTGGCGCATAAGCGACCGCCGGCGGGGCTACCACAACGGCAGGCAGTGGAAGGCCGAACCCGAGGCCAAAATGGAGCCCGGCTTGAGAGGCCGAAACGGCTCCAAACAGAACAGCAGTCAGTATCAGCAACTTTTTCATATCACTACCATAGACGATACTACGCTACCGCGGATTCATAAAGCCCAAAAAAGTTTGTTTTCTTTTGAACGCCTTCAGGGATTGCCTCTACTTGGCCCCCTGATCTATCCAGGCGCGGACCAAGCCGACTTGTTCGGCTGTCAGCGGTTTGGGTGGCGGGCCGAAGCGGCCTGGGGTGCCGCCGGGCGGTCCAAAATTGCCGCCGCCGGGAGCCCCCTCGGGGCCAGGACCTCCTGGTGGATGGTTGCCGGGTTCTTGGCCGGGCCCTCCGGGGCCGCCAAACCCACCCGGCCCGCGCGGACCATGGTGCCCCGGCTTGGGGGGCATGGCCTTTTTCTCGTCCAATTGCGACACCGCAATCACCAGCGGGCTCTCCATGCTTTTGCCCGGCACAATGACCTCGCCGTCCTTACTGCCCTTCAGGGCCCCTTGCAGGCTGTCCAGACGCAAACCCGCTTTTGGCCTTTCGCCGCTATGGCAGCGGACGCAGGAGGCCTGGAATAAGGGGCGAATATCCTTGGCATAAGTAACGCCCTCCTTGCTCGAAGGAGGGGGCAGCTTGCTCAGGTCCACCTCAACGGCCAGCGCGGACCATCCAATGGCCGCCACGCCCAGGGCCAGCGCAGCTTGAGTGTTGTTTATAATCTTCATTTGGTTTCGCTTTATTCAATCGGATGCGTTTTTCAATGGCAACGCTTTTTTGGTGGCGGGAATTTAACAGACCCAACCTTAAGAGGACATTAAGGAAAGCTTTCTTACCAGGGACCCGGCGGGACATCGCCTGGTTTGACGTAATACTTGTAGGTGCCATTATCCACACCGACGGCGATGGTGCCGGGGTTGCCCAGCGCGAATTTGCGCCAACCGACGTGGGAATCTTCATAGAGGAAGTTTGCCCCCAGGGGGGCATTCGCCACTCCCCGATGGGCGCACGTTGGGTAGGCGACGCCAAGACCGGGGTCCATCCATCCACCGGGAGTCTTCCACTGAACGACATCGCCCATGACAGGGGCATTGCGGTACTCGGCGCCCAGCTTCTTGCGATAGAACCACGGGCCGAGACCGGCCACTTCATATTCGGGGTCTTTTTTCCGGAACGGAAAATAATCGTAGCCGATTAAATTCACGACATCTTTATCACCTTCAAAAATCCGGTGCCACATCTCAGTGGGGCAGTAAAGGACATCATTGAGCGTGCGCTGCCCGACTTTGGTGCTGCCGGGGGTGTTCTTGTACAAATACTGGGGATAGAAATTGGTGTTGAAGGCCGCATTCATCCAAGCCAGGTCCGAAGCTCCCCCGAATGTATTATCCGGAAAAAACTCCCGGTTATCTCCGCCGTACAGGGCCAAGGCGATCCCCCATTGTTTGAGATTATTCGCGCACTGCGTGCGAAGCGACTTGGCCTTCGCTGCGGACAGTGCGGGCAACAACATCGCTGCTAGAATTGCTATAATGGCGATGACAACCAGCAGCTCGATCAGAGTGAATGCAGGCAGCGGCAAGGACCGTGCCTGTGGCCTGGCTGCTTTATACTTTCCCCGAGAATAGACCCTGCCGCGCATGAGCAGTGAACGATTTATAGAACGATCTACAACCCATCCTCCAATTCGTCAATTGAATTTTAAGGGCGCGTGGGCGCGTTTTAAAAACTGAAGTGCCCTCAGTCGCGTCGTCCTCAACCAATGACAAGGTCAGTTCCAGGTCAGTTCCAAACCTTTGTAGGAGATGACGTAAGGAGTCTCTAATCAAGATTGTCAGATGGCCGCCTTTGGTTCACCGGGAGGTTGCTGATCAGAGGCTTTTTACGTCGTCTCCTACACTCAGGAATGGCGGCTCGTCGCTTCGACTCTGTCATTAGCCCCGCCTAGTTCTCGAAACCTCTAAAAAATCGGGGACGAGGATGAAAAGAGAGAAAGACCAGCCGCTTCACTGTCCCAAAACCAGCGCGGCAAGGATCAAGGCGCAGGCGAAAACACCGCCCAAAATGAATGCGAAAAAGACGCGCTCTTCGCGGCGCAAGATTCGGCGGATTTCGCGCCGGTAATCCACTTGCGGGGCTGGGTAGCTCATAGTCGAAGCTTCATGGTTGCGCCAGAGGCTGGCGGTGATGCTCGGCACCTGCCAGCCTCGAGGCTTTTGGTTGAGGCGCGGGTTTATGGGCCGCCTGGGGCATCCGGAGCTCCGGGGTCACCAGGAGGCGGGTCGCCTGGAGGAGGGCTATCGGGACCGCCAGGACCACGAGGGCCGGGCGGACCTCCAGCCCATTTGGGCCGCAATTCTTCACGGCTCAGCTTTCCGTCCCCATTTGTGTCGAGCTTCAGGAGCGACGCGCTGGCGTTGGCGATTTCGTTGGCATCCAACTCTCCGTCACCATTAGTATCCAATGTTGCCAGCAGCGGCGGGACCGGCGGCTTGAACCCGGGCGGGGGAGCAAACCGGAACCTGTTTGTGCCGCCTGGGAATTGAGGCCGGAGTTCGTCGGCGGTAATTTTTCCATCGCCGTTTTTATCCAGCTTCATGAGGGCGGCAGGGGCATTGGCGATTTCAGCCGCGTCCAGTTCACCGTCGCCATTGGAGTCCAGCGCCGCTAAGAGCGGGGGGAGCGGGCGATGCCGGTGGTGCGGGAGAGAGCCCGGCGGCCCATCACCCGGGCCGGGATTGTCCGGCGGATTCTGGGCCTGGGCGCCCAACAGGCCAAGACCCAGGCCAATTGCGATTAACACCGTTCGTTTCATTTGCTTATCCTTTCAGTGAGGGCTGCGCAGACTGGCAGCATTGCAGTCCCGTGGTTTGGTTTGATTTGTTATGCCAGGTTTTTGATCTATCAATCGGCGCCCTCATGCGCTTATCCCTTTGAGAGCCAAATTCATTTTTCATGAGGCCACTCTATCGAGAGCCACCTTAAAAGAACGTTAAGTCGAAAAATATTTTCTTAATCTTCTCTTAAGGTTCATTTTGCATTGATTGCTGGCGTGACTCGGACCGTTTAGAATGGAAAGCGACGCGATGAGAATCCTGGTCGTTGAAGACGAACCCGACCTTTTAGGCAGCCTTTTGCAAGCGCTGCGGGAAGAGGGGTATGCCGCCGACGCCGCCCCCGATGGGGAGGAGGGGTTATACAAAGCGGAGAGTAACGACTATGACGCCGTAGTGCTGGATATCATGCTGCCGCGCATCGATGGTTGGGAACTGCTGCGCCGCTTGCGCAAGACAAAAAAGACGCCGGTTCTGCTGCTCACGGCGCGCGATGGGGTGCGCGACCGGGTGCGTGGTCTGGATACCGGCGCCGACGATTACCTGGTCAAGCCATTCGATGTCGCGGAATTGCTGGCGCGCTTGCGGGCGCTCATCCGCCGGTCCGCCCATGAAGTAGAGCCGGTTTTGGAAATCGGCAATGTGCGGATCGATACGGTCGCCCGGACAGTCTCGCGCGGAAGCGAGCCGGTCATCCTGACGGCGCGGGAGTATTCGCTGGTGGAGTTCCTGGCCCTGCACCGGGGCAAAGTGGTTACGCGCACTATGCTCTACGAGCATCTTTTCGACGAGAACGACAGCACGCTTTCCAATCTCCTCGATGTGCATGTATCGAATATCCGCAAGAAACTTGGCCACGAGTTTATTACCACCCGGCGCGGGCACGGGTATTGTATTGGAGTGCCATGATTTTTCATTCCATCCGGTGGAGGGTGCAGGCCTGGCACGGGTTGATTCTGGTGCTGGTGCTGGCGGCATTTGGATTCACCGCTTACCATGTGGCGCGCGACAACCAGTTGCGCCGGATTGATCAGGACCTGGGCCAAAGATTTATGGCCTTGTTCCGTCCACCGCCACCGCTCGAACGCCACTTCGAGCGCGCCCCGGGACCACCGCCAGAGTCCGAGCCACAGCCCTCCTCAGAGCGGCCACATGTCTTGCGTCGATTTGATTTTGATGCGTTCCTGGCCCGGATTCAGGAGACGATTCAGCAAAATGCGCAACAAACAGCGGGGATAGAGTCTGGCCAAACCAACGCCTATTATTACGTGCTTTGGGGGCAAAACGGTTCCGTTCTGGCTCGGTCACCGGCAACACCGGCCGGCGTCGTATTTCCGGAGCGCTTTAGTTCTGCCAAGGACGCAGCGTCACAGGCCGCGGAAGATTCGGGGCCTTGGGGCATGCGACACAAAGGGCCAGTGCCTCCGGCGGCCTGGACGCGCGGCCAATACCGGGAGGCGTTCTCCTTTTTACCTGGCGGTGAGTGCGTGCTGGTAGGCCGTTCAATTGCGCCGGACCTGGCGGCTATGCATCGGTTAGCTTTTTGGCTGATCATTGCCGGGGCAGGCGTTCTGGTGCTGGGATTGGCCGGCGGCTGGTGGGTGGCCTCCCGCGCGATTCGTCCCATCGAAGACATCAGCGCCACCGCCATGAAAATCGCCGCCGGAGACCTCTCACAGCGCATCAACGCTGCCGATACCGAGAGCGAACTGGGCCGCCTGGCGGGAATCCTCAACTCGACTTTTGGCCGCCTGGAAGCCGCCTTCGCGCACCAGGCCCGCTTTACCTCCGATGCCTCCCATGAGCTACGCACACCCGTTGCGGTCATCCTTTCCAAAACTCAGACCGTTTTGTCCCGACAGCGCGCCCCAGGCGAGTACCGTGAGGCCCTTGAGACCTGCCAGCGCGCCGCGCAACGCATGCGCTCGCTAACTGAGTCGCTTCTGGCACTCGCGCGCCTCGATGCGGGTCAGGAACCGCTCAAGCGCGAGAAGTTCGACCTCTCCCGAGTGGCGCGAGACAGCGTCGAGTTGGTCCGCCCATTGGCAGTTGAGCGGGGCATTGAGTTACATTGCGACCTGCCGGCGGTGGAATGTGTTGGGGACCCGGATCGAATCGGGCAGGTAGCCACCAACCTTCTGACCAATGCCATCCAGTTTAATCGGGAGCGCGGCGAGGTGCGCGTCCGCGCGAAGGCCGAGAACGGCGCCGCATCCCTGATCGTCACCGATTCCGGACAAGGCATACCGGCCGAGGACCTCCCGCATATTTTCGAGCGTTTTTACCGGGTGGATAAATCCCGTTCCCGCGTTCAGGGCAGCACTGGCCTGGGCCTGGCAATTTGCAAGGCGGTGGCAGATGCTCATGGTGGAGTCATCGAGGTTTCCAGCCAACCGGGCAGTGGCAGCACCTTTCGGCTGATCTTGCCAGAGTTTTGTTCCTTTCCTCTGTAAAGTCGCGCTGATTGCGGCTACCTTCTCCCTTGACCGCCCGGGGTGGTTGCCTAATATCCGCCCGCTTGGCGACCAGCTTTAAATGAGAGCGATTCTTGCTTTGGAAGATGGGTCCCTTTTCCACGGGGAAGGCTTCGGCGCGCGCGCCTCAGCCTGCGGCGAGGTGTGTTTCAATACCTCGATGACCGGTTACCAGGAGATTTTAACCGACCCTTCCTACAAAGGACAAATTGTGACGATGACCTACCCGCTCATTGGCAATTACGGGGTCAACCAGCAAGACGCCGAATCCTGGCGCCCGCACGTGGGTGGTTTTGTTATTCGTGAATTGTCGCCCGTTGTCAGTAATTGGCGCGCGGACCGCTCCCTGGCCGAGTATCTCGAACAAAACGGCATTCCGGCCATTCAAGGGGTCGATACGCGGGCCTTGACGAAAAAGCTCCGCGTCCGCGGCGCCCTCAATGGGTTTATTTCTACCGAAGACATATCCGATTTGGAAGCGCTGCGCCGCGCAAAGGAATGGCCGGGCCTTGTGGGGGTCGATTACGTCCGGGAGGTCACTCATAAGGATCCATTTCTTTGGGACGAGCCGGACGAGCAAAGCGCCAGTTTCAAGCTGGTCCAGGGCACGGCGGGGCAGGCCCAGGGTGAGCCGTTGCCTCCAGCCGACATTCCGATTGTCGCTTATGACTATGGGATGAAGTACAATATTCTGCGCCGCTTGCGCCAGCAGGGGTTGCGTGTTCAAGTCGTTCCGGCCACCACCCCGGCAGCGGAGGCTCTGACGCATAAACCGGCCGGAATTTTCCTCTCGAATGGCCCCGGGGACCCTGCGGCGCTGGATTATGCAGTCCGCGCCGTCAGCGACCTGGTGCAGACGGGCATCCCTATGTTCGGCATCTGCCTTGGGCACCAGATTCTGGGCCAGGCATTTGGCGGCAAGACTTTTAAACTAAAATTTGGCCATCGCGGCGCCAATCAACCCGTCAAAGACATGCAATCGGGCCGGGTCGAAATCACCGCGCAGAACCACGGGTTTGCCGTGGACCCGAAAACATTGCCGCCGGAGGTTGCGGTGGACCGAATTAACCTCAACGACCAGACAGTCGAGGGCATGCGCCACAAACGGAAACCCATTTTCTGTGTGCAGTACCACCCCGAGGCATCCCCAGGGCCCCACGATTCCACACCGCTTTTTGCCCGCTTCCGCGCATTGATCGAAAAGGGCGAGGCCTAAGAACCACGCCGTTCCTGCCCTTCTTCTCCACTCCGCAAACCGCCTTAATTCCGCCGCAATTCCTTTACATTTGACTTGCCGGCCACGCGGCCCATAATGCGGCCACCGAAGCAACTTATGCCCAAACTTGTTCTCTTGAGCGCCGGAATGACGGGCCGTACCCACGAACTCAAGGCCGACAAAACCACCATTGGCCGAGTGGAGGACAACACCTTTCAAATCGCCGAGCCCTCGGTTTCGAGTCATCATTGCGAAGTGCTCCTGCGCGGCAATGACATCGTCGTGCACGACCTCAACTCCACCAATGGCACTTTCATCAATGGAGAAAAAGTTGCCGAAAGCCCAATCAAACCTGGGCAAATCCTGCGTTTGGGGCAGATCGAAATGCGTTTGGAAACCGACAATGCGTCGGCGGCCCCCAAAAAGCTGGACCAAACGATGGTCATGCAGAGAGGGGTGAGCTTGACAGAGCTGGAACAAACCGCTCGCGGCATCGGATTTGATACCAAAGGGACCGGCTTCTCGAAGAAAGACAACAGCGTCAACAAAATCGTGATTACCGTCTGCGTCATCCTGGGAGTGGTGATTGCCGTTTTACTCCTGTACGTCTTTGCGATCGCCGGCAAGTAGGCCGATCAGTTTCCGCCCCGCAATATCGCACCCAACGCACCTCGCGCCCATTTTTTCCTTGAACCCTTGAACCCATTTTTCCTTTGCGCCCTGGTAACCTCAAAGCTACTTTGGAGCGGCTTTGTCCGGTGGTGTAATGGTAGCACAAGAGTCTTTGGAGCTCTTTGTCATGGTTCGAATCCATGCCGGACAGCCAGCTTTTCCACTGGAAAATGAAGATTCGGCCGCCGGAAACCAAAGAAACCCCAAACATTTTGGCAGTTAGACGGGTGAAATTTGGACCTGACAAGCGCGTCCACACGCATTAACTTCAATCATGAGCGCAACAGAAATCATCAACGAGCTGCCCAAGCTGAGCGTAGCTGAGCTGCGGTTGGTGCGCCAGCGACTGGTCGAAATCGCTGCCCAGAACCAGGATATTGAACTCTGCAACCAGGCTGCGCTGGATAGCGCGATGATGCTCGACCGCATGGAGGATGACGATGCCCGTCGTCAACCCCGGTGAAGTCTGGATAATTGATTTCGGGAAGACGGCCAAAGTCCGGCCGGCCTTGCTTCTGACGGGTACTCCCGCTGACGACGAGCTTGATATCGTCACCGTGCTCCTCCACACAACCGAATTGCGCGGCAAACCGTTGGGAACTTTCCATCCCAAAGCCGTTTCTGAAACCCGGCGCATTCCATCTGCAACAGGTTCAGACCGTTTCGACCGTCAAACTAGAGCGAAAACTGGGCGTGCTAACCGGGCAAGAAATGAACCGAGTGCGGGATGCGCTGGCCAAACGGCTGGCCATTTAACAGCTACCAGCCTGCCTCGGCGCTTCGGCCTTCCTAATCAAGCTACGCGAACTGTGCAATGAAACTCAAGTTCTTCACCACGGGCGGTACGATTGACAAAGTCTATTTCGACGCCACAAGTGAGTTCCAAGTCGGCCCGCCTCAGGTCCTGGATGTCCTCAAAGAAGCCAATGTCGCATTCGAGTATGAGATTGAATCCATCCTGCGCAAAGACAGCTTGGAGCTGACGGATGCCGACCGGCTCCTGATTCGGGAACGAGTCCACGGCGAGCCTCTTTCGCGGATCGTCATCACACACGGCACCGATACCATGGTCCAGACTGCCCGAATCCTCGCAGGCATCCCGAATAAAACCATCGTTCTGACCGGCTCAATGCAGCCCGCTCGCTTTCGGCTCACCGATGCCATCTTCAATATCGGCTCCGCTATCACCGCGGTCCAGAGTTTGCCCGCCGGGGTTTACATCGTCATGAACGGACGGATTTTTGATCCTTTCAAGACGAGGAAAAATCGAGAAAAAAACAAGTTCGAGGAGGATGCCTCAGAGTCCCCGCCGGCGTTTTAATGGGGTCTCCCCGCTTTCCCGGGGGCCCAGAACGCAATGGGTCGTCCCGGTTGAACAGATTGCCTGACAATCCTGGCCGGCCAGCGATAGAATAGCTGCATGATTCTGCTCATGAACACCGGCGGTGTGGCTGCTACCAATTGCTTTCTCATTGCAGATAACTCGAGCCGCGAGGCGGTCTTATTTGACGCGCCGGACCACACAACCCAACCGCTGCTGGATGAAGCTGCCCAGCGCGGCTTGCGCCTGGCGGGCCTGTGGCTGACCCACGGCCATTTCGACCACTTCGCCGATCATGCGGTGGTGAAAGAAAAATTTCCGCAGGCAAAAATCCTCATCCACGCCCTCGATGAACCAAAGGCGGAGCATCCCGAGGTCCAGACGCGCCTGTTTGGGCTGCCGTTTTCCATCCCACCGCTGGCTGCTGATGGGCACGTCACCGATGAGCAGCAACTCAAGATCGGCGCCTTGGGTGTCCAAGTGATTCACACCCCCGGCCATTCGCCCGGCCACGTCGCCTACTACCTGCCCGCCGAAGGCCTCCTGGTGGGCGGCGACCTTATCATCGGCGGCTCGGTCGGGCGCACGGACCTGCCGGATTCGGATCACTCGGAATTGGAAAAGTCGATTCGGCGTGTCATGGCCTTGCCCCCAGCCACTCGATTGCTCGGCGGTCATGGGCCGCCGACAACCCTCGAACAGGAGCGACGGGAAAACCCCTATGTCCAGCAGGCGCTAGGGTAACGCAAAGGCCCCCGCGCTGCGGGTTTTCATTCCGACTTGGTCATCCGCCCAATTCCGGCGCATCCGGATTCACGGCGGGCCCAAAGTACCTCAGCATCACCAGAGGCTCGGTTTCGCTGTTGTTTTCAAACGTCACCCCGGTTTTTGCCCCTTCCTCCGCGCAAAAGTACTCATCCTCGGTCAGTTCGCCGAACCGGATGAGTTTGGGGCTGTTGAGGGGCTGGCCATTCATTTTCCCAATGCCCTGGACGCAAATGAGGCCGTAGGCGCCGTTGTCAGTAATGCGGCATGTCACTCCCGGCTCGACGGTAAGTTCTTTGGCGGTGAACAGTTGTTGCCCCTTGATTTTTCCGTACACAATCCAACGGTCGATGTAACCTTCACTGGCGCTATCGGCGGCGGCGATGGGTTCGAGATAATGATGCTCCTTGAAATTCGGGTCCACGTTGCCTTCCCAATCGAGCTGGTCCACGATGAAATCGAGGTCTTTGTGTCTGTTTTTTGGCATGTCCTTTACCAGCAGCTCCCAGGGGACGTAGCGGCCTTCGACCATGCTTTGGTACATCCCAAAGACGTCGCTGCCCCACTGTGGTTCATAGGTGCAGAATGAGCCGGGCGCGTGCAACAGGCAGGGGCCCACCAGCCAACCGCTGCCCGGTTTGAGCCGGTAGGCCTTCGACAAATCCAGAATTCCGTTGTCCCCGCGGTTCCAGTTCTCGAGACACTGCCGTACCTGGGCCTTGGTGGTACCGGGTTCGAGCCCGAAAAAGGTATATGGAAAATTATTGCCAACGTTGTTGTGTTGCGGGGGGAAAAAATAGGACTCGGGTTTGCCTTCCTGCCCGACCAGTTTGGCCTGGCGCGCATTCTGGTGCATGTGCAGGGGAATGGGGCCCATGTTATCGAAGAACTTCGAATAGACCGGCCAGCGGCCATATTGCTTCCAGATGGCCTTGCCAACCAGCGCCCCACCGCACTCGGCAACGGCGCTGCGCAGGGTGAACCGCTGCTTGCCTGCAATACAATAACTGAGACCCTCGTCCGGAACGCGCCCTTCGTTTGCCGCTTCGGTGGTGGAAGCGAACCAGCGTTCATCAATGCCGCCACGGTGGGCGCCATAGGCGTAGGTATCGTCCGGATGAAGCTTGATGCGCAAGCCCGGCTGCAGGAAAGAGCGCGGCACCCAATTCGGCGTGAGGCGCAGCAGGCCGCCCGTGCGCTCCAGTTCCCCTTCCACCAGCGACCGTACTCCGCTTTTGGCGATTTTGAGAGAGACCATGTTCATATTGAAAAACGGCCCGTTCGTTGCACCTCAGCGCAGAGGCCAACCGCAGCGCGAGATAGCCATGCTGAAATCCTGTGGGCCGGCAAGGCCAACCCGCGCTTGAGAGGAGCCGGGGCCGATGGCCCAACTCTCAGCTTAAACGCCTTTTTGGATCATGAACTTGAGCAGGTCGGCAACGCGGCAGCTATAGCCCCACTCGTTGTCGTACCAGCTCACGAGCTTGAAGAAGCGCTTGTTTAATTCGATGCCGGAACCCTTATCGAAGATCGACGAGGATTTCGAGTGAATGAAATCCGAGCTGACCACCTCGTCCTCGGTATATTCCAGGATGCCCTTGAGATAGGTCTGGCTGGCCTTCTTCATGGCGGCGCTGATCTCCGCATAACTGGTGTCCTTGGTTGTGCGAACCGTAAGGTCCACCACCGAAACCGTCGGTGTCGGAACACGGAAAGCCATGCCGGTGAGCTTGCCTTTGACTTCCGGTAACACCAAACCAACCGCTTTGGCCGCTCCGGTGGTCGAGGGAATCAAATTCAACGCGGCGGAGCGCCCGCCTTTCCAGTCTTTCTTGCTGGGGCCATCGACGGTCTTTTGGGTGGCGGTGTAGGAATGGACTGTCGTCATGAGGCCCTCATCAATTCCGAAGCCTTCCTTGAGCAGCACATAAACCAGCGGCGCCAGGCAATTGGTGGTGCAGGAGGCATTCGAAACCACGTGGTGCTGGTTCGGGTCGTATTTGTCCTGGTTCACGCCCATGACAAGGGTCGGGCAATCCCCTTTGGCAGGAGCGCTGATAATCACCTTCTTGGCCCCGGCAGCCAGGTGGCCTTTGGCCTTCTCAACGTCTGTGAACAAACCGGTGGATTCAATGACCACATCCACACCCAACTGTTTCCATGGCAATTGCGAGGGATCTTTGGCGCTGACGACATTCATCTTTTGCCCGTTGACAATCAGAACGTCGTCCTCCGCCTTATCAGGAGCGGATTTCTCGGAACCCACGGTGCCGTGGAAACGACCCTGGGTGGAATCATATTTTAAGAGATAGGCCAGGTTGTCCGCCGGGACGATATCGCCAACGGCAACCACCTGGACTTCTTTGCCAACCAGACCCTGTTCGACCATCGCCCGGAAAACTAGGCGCCCAATGCGGCCAAACCCGTTAATTGCAACCTTCACTGCCATATGTTAGATGTCAAAAACTCACAAAATGTCTAAAACCAGAACGCGAATCTTAGTCAGGACCGCCCAAGGGTCAACCAGGAAACAGAGGATTTGTTGCGATATTTGCGGGGCTGATATGGCAAAAAACTTGCTCTTAATGGGATGAAGGCTGCTACGATAAGTGCCGCTATAGATGGCCGGTCACTAAACTCAAAATGACAATTCGCTCGCGGCGAACAGGGAAAGCTGTTGCACCCCGCCGGATGTCCGGCAGGAATGCTCTGTCGCGGCTGTTCCGCGGGAGTTGGTTTGCTGCAGGCTGCGGGTTATGGATTCTGGGTCTTTGCGGTGGAGCATTCGAGGCCCGGGCGCTGGTGGACGCCAACTCGCCAGGCAATACAAATGCGCCGTCCGACGGAGTGCCTTGGGCAAATCTGGGGCGAGTCAATGGATCAGGCGGCATTTACCTGGGCAACGGCTGGGTTCTTACCCCGGTTCATGTTGGCCCCGGGAACGTCGATTTCGATGGCACAATTGTCGCCTGGGACGGGACCTCAAAACAGTTGACCAACTCCGATGGCTCGGGCGCCGACATGATGCTGTTTCATCTGGGCGCGCTGCCGGTCCTTCCGAATTTGGCCCTGGCAAGTTCTACCCCACCCGCATTGAGCACCAACGATATGATCGGTTTTGGATTCATAGCCGGCTCGGTTCAAACCTCACTAGGCGCTTACTCAGGGTTTGATTGGTCGGCGATACAGTTCAAAAGTTGGGGCAATAACCGGGTTAATACAGGCCCTGTCACTATGCAGAATGACGGAATTGGGAACAATGCCTCGTTCATGATGGATTTTACCAGCCCGCTAACCCCCGGACAAACCTCCGATGAAGCCCAGGCTGCACCCGGTGATTCGGGTGGAGGGGTGTTTTACAAAAACCCGTCCGGCTGGGAACTGTCCGGAATGATATACGCCATCGACACGCTGCCTTCACAACCCGGCAATACAGCAGTTTATGGTGATATAACATACGCCGCTGACATCGCCACGTATCGCAGCCAGATTCTGTCGATTGCAGCCCAAACGCCAGCCGTCTCGATATCGTCCTCCGGCACTAATGTCCTGTTGTGTTGGATGGATACTGGCGTGAGCTATAGCCTTCAAACCACTCCGACTCTTCAACCCACCAGTTGGGCAATCATTACCCCTTCAACTTTCCCCACGAATGGCGACATTTGCGCGCAGTTGCCGGCGACTAACAGCGCCCGGTTTTTCCGCTTGAGCCACCCGTGAGACAAGGCAGTCGCCGAATAAGGCCACCGAACACGAAGCCCGACTTTTCAATTATATGCGCATTGCCCGCCAACCTGTGGGGTATTTATTGAATTTCGGCCACAAAGCCACCCTCGAGTGGAAGCGCTTCATCCTTTCCGAGCTGATCGCCCATCCGACCAGTGAATCAGCGCCACTCAGCTATTAGCCTTTTATAAGTGGAGATTAGCGTTCCCAACATGCACCTCACCCATTAGCGGTTCTTCAGCGTGCCCAGGAACCTCGGAGGCCGGCGCGCTTTCGAGGCTTGTTCGAAACCATAGGCAATGCGCAAGAGCTTCGGCTCGCTCCATGCCCGTCCGAAGATTGAGAGCCCCACCGGCAGTCCAAAAATAAATCCCGCGGGCACAGTGATGCTCGGATAACCTGCAACCGCCGCCGGGGTGGTGCTGTCGCCCAAGCCGTGATCCCCCAGTACACAATCCGTTACGTGAGCGGGGCCGGAAGTAGGGGCAACAATGGCATCCAGATGATGCTCGTCCATGGCGGCGTCGATCCCTTCAGTCCGCGCCAGGCGGCGGCAGGTTGCCAGGGCCTCGATGTAACGCGGCTCTGTCAAAGGTCCCTTGGCTTGAGACTTAATCAGCTCTTCCTGGCCAAACCACTTCAACTCCTCGGCACGATGGCGCTCGTTGAACTCGATGATGTCCCGGAGCGTTCGCACCGGGGCGTTGGGACCGAGTTGGGCAAGATACTCATTCATGTCGGTCTTCATTTCATAGCGCAACACTTCGATCTCAGCTCGCTCGAGTTCCGAGGGCTTTTCCAAATCCACTGGGTCAATCAGTTCGGCGCCTCCAGCCCGCATCAGGTCCAAAGCCGATTGGACCAGGGCATCCACACCGGGATGGAACCCAAAGAAATTGCGGGCGACACCCAGGCGCGCGCCGCGCAAGCCGTCCGGGCCGAGATGGCGCGTGTAATCGGTATCAGCCTGGCTGCTGCTCGAAGCGGTAGCCGGGTCGCGCGGGTCCGTTCCGGCCAGGGCCCCTAAAAGAATCGCTGCATCGGTTACGGAGCGCGCCATCGGCCCGGCGGTGTCCTGACTGTGTGCAATCGGGATAATTCCCGAGCGGCTGATCAGGCCCAGAGTCGGCTTGATACCGACGATGCCGTTAAAGGATGAGGGCGAAAGAATCGAGCCGTCGGTTTCAGTCCCCACTGCGATAGCGCAGAGATTGGCCGCCACTGCAACGGCCGAGCCGGAACTCGACCCCGAGGGATTGCGATCCAGAACATACGGGTTACGCGTTTGCCCGCCGCGTCCGCTCCAGCCGCTGGTCGAGAGTGAGCCGCGGAAGTTGGCCCATTCGCTCAGGTTCGTCTTGCCCAGAATGACGGCCCCCGCCTCGCGGAGTTTCTGCGCCACAAACGAATCGCGCGGCGGGATGGAGCCAGACAGGGCCAGCGACCCGGCGGTGGTGGTCATCCGGTCATGTGTAGCGATGTTATCTTTAATGAGCACAGGCACGCCGTGGAGCGGGCCGCGAGGGCCCTTGGCGGCGCGTTCTTTGTCGAGCGATTCAGCGATGGCCAGGACATCTGGATTAAGCTCAATGACTGCGTTCAGGGCCGGGCCGCGACGGTCCACCTCCGCAATCCGCGCCAAGTACCTTTTTGCAATCACGCGGGCAGACGCTTTGCCATTAGTCTGAAGCTTTTGCAATTGGGCGATGGCCACCTCATCGAACTCAAAGGGGCGAATGCGGAAAGAGGAAGCCGTGGGCTGTGCCGCAAGGCCCTCCTGGGCAAAAGACGCCACACCCAAGCTGGTAAGGCCTCCCAGCGCAGAGAAGAAATTTCGTCGGTTCATAGTGGAGTTGCTTTTGCCCAGCGTTAGCACAAGGCCACCTGGCCGGCCAACCAATTCCAAGTCTTATCGTCCTATATTTCCCGTGACAGCCCGGCAGTGCGTTGTTTAGCGTTCTGCCTGCCGCCTAGAACCAAACGAGACGCTATGGATGAAGCAGCGCAGGAATCCGGCCCCGGCCCCACCGCTGGGTCGTCGCCTTCGCTCGCGCCCATTTCGGCGCCCGGCTCGCCCAGTGGAAGCTCTGGCATCGCTTCGCCGGAGGTTTCTGTCGTCGTCCCATTTTGGAACGAGCGGCTGAACGTGCTGCCTTTGGCGCGCCAAGTATTTGCGGCATTCAGCGAGCCACCGCGCGATATCGAATTGCTCCTGGTCGATGACGCCAGCACCGACGGGACCTGGGAGCAAATCCTCGAAGCCCGGCGGCTGGATAGGCGCGTGCGGCCTTTACGCCTGCTCCAGCACAGTGGCCAAAGCGCCGCCTTATGGACCGGCTTCAACGCCAGCCGCGCGCAGGTTATCGCCACGCTCGATGGCGATTTGCAGAATGACCCTGCCGACCTCCCGCGCTTGCTCGCCCAACTCACCACCTGCGATATGGTCTGTGGTGTGAGATTGCGTCGCATGGACAGCGCGCTGCGCCGGTTCTCAACCTGGATCGCCCGGGCGGCCCGTAAATTGATTCTGCAATCCGATTTCCGGGATACCGGGTGCAATCTGCGCGTTTTTAAACGCTCGCTTGTCCCCAAGCTCCTGCCCTTTGACGGCCTGCACCGTTTCATGCCCATCCTCGCCCAGGATGCCGGGGCGGTCGTTCTAGAAACACCGGTTGCACATCACGCGCGTACCGCTGGCCGCTCGAAATACGGTGTGTGGAATCGCCTCGGACGCGGCGCGCTCGACCTGGCAATGCTCGCCTGGTACCGCCGCCGCCGCCTCCCTCAGACGCCCGTTTCCGAGCCCGCGCCAGACCGTCCGTAGCCGCCGCAGGGCAGTTGTTGGCGCCGATTGAAAAGGAAGCGTAGCATCTCCTATTCATCCTCCTTCATCGCATGAAGGAACGGGAGCTTGACTGTTTTGTGCAAGAAACCCAAAAGCGATTTTTTCTTCTTCTTACGCTCGCCACCCAGCAGCTCAACTTTGTGGCTGCACAAGGGACATAGCTTGAGGACCTTTCCCCCGCGCCGGCGCAGACGGTGGACGCACGCGTCACAGAGGACTTCGAGGCAAAACGTGCATTGATGGGTCACTCTGGCTTCGGGATGCCGCGGGCAAATCAGCGAACCGTCTGACAAAACAACCGGCGGGGCAGGGCGCGGCAGGTCAAATTTGGGAATGGCAATGTTGACCTCGGCGGTTTCGACCAGCATCTCGACATCGCCCAATCTAAGAATCTGGCCGGTAACCAGGGTCCCTTCCTCGACCGGGTCGCCGCCCACAAAGGTGCCATTGGTGGAATTACAATCCCTCACCAGCAACTCGCCGTCCCGAAGCAGAACGTCGCAATGCCGGGCCGAAACCGTTGGATGCTCGATTTGGAAGTCGTTCTCCGAGCTGCGCCCAAAGCGGTTGACTCCCAGGTTCAATTCAATCACCTGGTTGGAGAAACCCTTCGATGTGATGAGAAGTCTTGCCATTTTGCTCCAAACTGGCCTTTACTTTACATTTCACCGGCGTCCTTGTCGATAGTTTTTTAGGGCCCGAAGGCCTCCATAAAGTCTTGGTTTGCGGAATTACCATTGCGCCCGCTCGATGGCGCCCTTTATTGTAGCGCCTTTACGAATGCTATCAGGGACACCATGGAAAGCGGAGGCGATCGTCCGGTTGTTCCTGGGCCTCGTCGTCTGTGTGTATGGCGGCTCGCTCAGCATCCTGGCGATGCATTTTCATTCGTTGCCAGGAAAATCCGGCTTCCGCTTTTATGCGATACTGATTGCGACATTTGGCTTGCTGGGCGCAGCCTTGGTTTTGTTGCGTAAGAAATGGACCCTCGACAATTTTCTGCGCCGAATGGCGGGCTCTTTGGTGTGTCTCTACGCCGCATTTTGCTTCGGCTTGTGGTTGCAGAAATTCTCGGGACCGCCTGCTCCTTCCGTCGCGCAGATGATCATCTCGGCCCTGAGCTTTCAGGGCGCGGCCTTGATTTTAGTTGCCTATTTTCTCCATGAGCATCAAACCGGCTGGGTTGAGGCGTTCGGGTTTTCAACCCGCTGGCCTCGGGCTCTGCTGCTGGGGTTTATTCTGGCCTGCCTTTTCCTGCCAGTCGGTTGGGGTCTGCAACTTGGCACGGCGGTGTCCCTTGAGTGGGTTGCCAAAAGGCTGCCACAACTTGGGCTTCAACCTCAGGAGCAGCAAGCCGTGCAGACCTTGCAAATGGCCATGACCTTTGCCTCACGCCTGGCCCTGGGGGTCGTCACGATTATCCTGGCTCCCATCGCGGAGGAAATCCTCTTTCGCGGGGTTCTTTACCGTTGGATTCGCCAGGCCGGTTTTCCACGCCTGGCACTCTGGGGCACCGCATTGTTGTTTGCCGCAGTTCACTTGAACCTGATCAGTTTCATTCCGCTGGCCTTATTGGCGGTCGGCTTGGCTTTGCTCTATGAACGCACCGGCAATTTGCTGGCCCCCATTACCGCCCACGCTCTCTTTAACGCCCTCAATTTTGCAATCCTCTACTCCTTTCAGCAGACCTGGAGTAAAACGCCATGAACGAGTTCGAACTCATCAGCCACCTGACTCGTTCGGTCCCGACCAACAAGTCCGTTGTGCTCGGGCCGGGCGATGATTGCGCGCTCCTCGATTTCGATCTTCCCGATCGATTGTTGTTGTTCAAAACCGACGCTGTGGTCGAGGGTGTGCATTTCGCCACGGGTGCGGCGCCGGAAAAAATTGGGCATAAGGCGATGGCGCGGTGCTTGAGTGATGTGGCCGCCATGGCGGGCACGCCGACCGCCGCGCTGGTCACGATTGCGCTGCCACCCGGATTCGATACACCGCGCATCGAGGGTGTGTATGCCGGATTAAGCGCTTTGGCGCGCAAACACGAAGTCGCCCTTGCCGGCGGCGAGACGGTCGCCTCTCCGGGCGGCCTTCTTATCTCGATTGCGCTGTTGGGCTGGGTTCAACGCGGCAAAGCGGTGCTGCGTTCCGGCGCGGAGCCGGGAGACGCGCTGTTCGTTACGGGCGAGTTGGGCGGCTCGATGGCGGGCCGGCATCTGGAATTCGAGCCGCGCCTCGCGGAAGCTCGCTGGCTCGCCCAGCAATTTTGCATCCACGCCATGCTCGACCTGAGCGACGGACTGGCGGGCGACCTGCGCCATGTCCTCAAAGCCAGCCGGGTCGGGGCGGAATTGTTGGCCACAGCCATCCCCATCAGCCGCGACGCCCGCAACGCCGCCAAGAAACCCTTGGGCAAGGCCCCTCTGCAAGCCGCTCTCAGCGATGGGGAGGATTACGAACTGCTCTTTGCTCTTGCCAGCCGCGATGCCGTCCCGCTCGTGGACGCGTGGAAGGAGCAATTCCCTCAACTGCGCCTGAGTTGCATCGGCAAGATCACTCCGCATGAGGGCATTTCAATCCGGGACAAACAGGGGGTGCGCCCCTTGGCCGCGCATGGTTACGTGCATTTCTCATAGCCCCTCCGAGACTCAAGCGCTGGGTGAGGCTTGGGGACGCGATGCGATGCGGGGCTGGGTCATTGCCCTTACCGGGCACCTGGGTTCGGGCAAAACCCAGTTAGTCAAAGGGCTGGCGCGAGGATTGGGTTTCAGCCAGCTTGTCTTATCGCCCACCTTCGCTCTCGTGCATACCTATGCCGGTGGCCGATTGACCCTGTTTCACCTCGATTTGTACCGGCTCGAAACACCTGAGCAGGTGGTCGCTGCCGGGCTGACCGATTATTTGCAGCCCGACGGCGTCACAGTGATTGAATGGGCCGAACGGTTCGTGCAACGAGCGCTGGATGCAACCGGCGAACCAGGGGAGGGCAGGGGAGGGCCAACGCCTCTGATCTCGCTCCACTCAAACATGGGCCGCGGCTCGGTCCCGCTGCGCATGGTTCGTATCGAGACGCTCAGTGAGCGTGAACGGCGCATTGTGTATGAAGATATTGGGTCTTGAATTCTCTTCCCCGCAAAGGAGCGTTGCGGCGGTTGAGGTCCGCGCCGAGGAGCCTCTGGTGCTGGCCGAAGTCATCGAGACCGGTCCCGGCTCGATGAGACCGCTGGCCATGATCGAGGAGGCCTTGCGGCAGGCGCGCATCGAGCGCGAGCAAATCGAGTGTCTCGCTGTCGGTTTGGGGCCGGGATCTTACACCGGTATCCGCACGGCCATCGCCCTGGCGCAGGGCTGGCAATTGGGGCGTGGGATAAAGTTGTTGGGCATTAGCAGCGCCGAATGCATTGCCGCCGAGGCTCAAGCTGCAGGCCTCACAGGCCGGGTCCATGTGATCATCGACGCTCAACGAAATGAATTTTACCTGGCTGCTTATGAGCTGAAACCCGCCCAGCGCCGCGGGCTTTCTCCGCTTCGGCTGGCGTGTTCGAGTGAAGTGCAGCAAGGCCTCGCTTCGGGTGGTCTGCTCGTGGGACCTGAAGTGACCCGCTGGTTCCCCGAAGGCCGGCTTCTCTTCCCGCGTGCGGCCACGCTGGCCCGCCTCAGCGTGGGGGAAACGGACTTTTTGTCCGGTGAAGAACTCGGGCCGATCTACCTGCGTGAAACGAGCTTTGTTAAAGCACCCCCGCCTCGAATAATACCCTAAAAACCGTTCTTACTTTTCGGCCGGATAGTCCTTGAGGAAGGCCGCAAGGTACCTTTTCCGGAATTCTCGTTGAGTGCCCCTGTCGGTCAGGCAGGCATCCCAATCCAGGGCAGGCCGGGGCCCGATTTTTGCCGGCGGGATTTGGCTGCCGCTGTACTGCGCAGCCAACTCATGGAATGTTTTGCCCCAAGCCTTGACGCTTCCATCGGCAGTGACCAGCCCCGTGAATTCGCTGCAATCGCTGGCGTCCGGGCAATCGTAGAAACCCCAGTTTAGCCAGCCGGCCACAAAGCAGGCAGAGGTTTTTACAACGCGCCCGCAATAGCCAGCCTGTTGCTCCTGGGTCGCCGCAGGCTGGTTTCCGTTATCAAATTTGGGCTTGCCCCCGCCATACCAGCCGAACTCGGCTAGAACCACCGGCTTGCCTGGACGCGCCGCCTCGCGGACTATCCCCTCGAGATACGCAAGATTTGCCAATTCATCCTCTTCGTCGCGATACGCGTACGCCCCGTGTTCGAGCGGGTAAAAATGGATTTCAAGAAAATCGAGAAACCTTGCCTGCCGCTCCGGGCGAAAAGCGGCGTAGTGTCGCGGCCCTGCCGGCAGGAGAGATGGAACGGACCATTGGATGAGCCCAGCCGTCACCAGAGCGCCGGGGTCAACCGACTTGATGGCCGCCGCCTGGCGCCGGGTCCACTCGTCCGCAAGGCCCTCGCGAAAGTGTTGAAAATCCAGCAACTCGGGATTATTCAATGCGTCCTGTTCATCGGGGAGTGGGAGGCTTCCAAACTGGCCGGAATGGGCCGCGCCCCATGCCCTGTCCAGCCGCTCAAGAGTGCCATATTTGTTTTGGAGCCACGCATTCCAACCAGGCTTCATCCGGTCGTTCCATCCAACCTCGGGTTCGTTCTTCAAATCATAGGCCAAGATGACGTTCCGGCCCTTGTAGCGCGCCGCGAAGAGCTTCCAAAACTCTTCCAATGCCTGGACGGTTTTCTCGTCTTCGACAGCCACCGGACTCCAATTCGGTGGACCTTCCCAAAAATCCGGGCCGGTCGGATGGACGTAAATGCCGGCCTCCTCGGCAAGCGTTAGGAATTTATCGAATTTCGCTAAACCCTCCGTCCGCAACGTGCCCGGGTCTGTGTAAAAGGACTTAAAGCTGAGGAAAACCCGGATGCAATTGACGCTCAACTCTTTCATTTTGGCAAAGTCTTTGCGGGTTGCCTCGGGGTCGAACTGTTTCCAAACCTGAGGCGCCCATCCAGTGTTTGGCCGATAGTAGGTGACGCCGAACGGGACGAATGGCCGCCCATACTCGTCGATAAAGGTGCGTCCATCTTTGGCGACGCGGATTTTTGGCAAGCCCTGCGCAGGCTGCTGAGCCAGGCACGCCGGCCTGAGCGCGGTGAGGAGAAGAGCCAGGACCAGGGGCCAGGCTGGTTGCGAGAAGTGGAATCGGAAGGCCATGTTTCAATGTTTCAGGGATGAAGTATGAGTTATGAAGTAGGAATCAGCTACTGCATAATTCATGGTATCGTGCCTTCGGTTGGAATCACCCTTTGCGTTCTCTTGCGGCTGCTTCCGGTTCCGAGACGCTATCGGTTACAAGCAGTAAGACAAGCATTTTTAGCCGCAAAGGAACGCAAAGAGCGCAGAGAAACTGAACGCCAAAATGCTCAGGCGGACGCCGCGGGGATGGCATTCCTTTCCAGATGGCTGTATGCTGGGGCTAATTGGCGAGCGTAAGCCGATGACAACATCAACAAAACTGCCGCGCTGGTTTGGCGTCCCGGCATTGACCCGGAAACGCATCTGGTTCGCCTATTCGGTGGCCATTGCAACCGATGCCGTTCAGTTGCTGTTTGGGGCCGTTCCGGGGGCTGACGAGGTTCTGGATGTGATTGCAATGGTCCTGGTTTCAGCAGCAATTGGGTTCCACCCGCTCCTGCTGCCCACTTTTGTTATCGAGCTGGTCCCAATCGTCGATATGCTGCCGACCTGGACCGGGTGCACGGCGGTGGTGATAATGCTGCGCAAAAAAGCGCCAACTCAGCCGCCCGAAGCTCCGCCCATCGATATCAGCGCCAAAGTCTGCCCTGTCCCGCCCAATGAGGCGCCGCGGAGCGGGTCAAATTGATGGGAAGAGCTAATCCTACGTAGTGTGCGCTGACGTAAAACTGAAATGTCACGCTGCAATCAACAAAAGCTTGTGCGGACAAAAGCGTTCAGCTAAAAGGCTGATCGTCCGGTGACAGAACGTTTTCTTCAGCGGGGTTCCCCACCCCCACCTCCTTGGCGTCTGTCATCGGACGCTTGCTTGAATTGAGGAACATCGACGCGTGATTTTCACGCAAAAAGCGTGAAAATGACGAGCGAAGCTCCGATTTGACCACCTGGAGCGTGCTCGGCGGGCCGATGAGCGGAACACCGGGCCAAACCCTTAGCCTCCAGGATTCTCTTTCCGGCGCGGCCTTTTACCGCGTGCAATCAAGCATCTCTCTGGAGTATGCGGAATTGAACAACGCGAATCTCGCTTTCGGCGAGCTGGAGGACGCGGATTTCTTCGGCGCGAATCTATTCGGCGCCAACCTCAGCCAGGCCACTCTGACCGGCGCGAACTTGGGCGGCGCAGACCTCCGCTCCGCGGACCTCAGCCAAGGGGTCCTGACCGGCGCTGACCTGTTCGGCGTCCAGGCCGCCTCGGCTAATTTCAATTTCGCCAGCTTCGATGGGGTGGACGCAACGTTTGGCGATTTTGAAAACGCGGGTCTGTTGGCAGCCGACCTGACAGGAACTGACTTCACGTTTGCGATCCTCACCGGCGCCGACCTCCGGTTCGCAACTTGGAACAATGTGATACTCGACACCGACACGCAGATTGATGCGAAACCACAGCTCATCTGGCAGTTAGTCAACCATCCGGCCACAAACGCCATCCTGCTCAATGTTGATCTCAGTGAAGCGACCCTGGCAGGAGTCAATTTCAATCACGCTAACTTCAGCGGCTCATCGTTCTTCGAGACCGATCTCAGTGGCGCCGACCTCCGCGGGGCCAATTTTACCGCGGCGAGTATGGCGTTTGTAGATTTCAAGGGAACGCTGATTGACGGGACTACCCTCATCGATTCCAAATCGCGCCTGGTTTGGCAGATTCTCAATCAGCCCCTCATCGGGCGAGACCTTCATGCAGCAAACTTGAGCTCGGTCTTGCTGTTTCAGGCAGGCCTTATTGGGGCCAATTTGACCAACTCCTTCTGCTTCGAGTCCGTCCTTGAAGAATCCAATTTCGGCAATGCGAACCTGACCGGCGCCAACTTCAATAATGCCGATTTCTTCGGCGCCATTCTCACCAATGCCAATCTTACCCAGGGCCGGTTTCGCTCCGCCGACTTCTCCCAGGCAAATCTGCTCAATGCGATTACAAATGGCGCCGATTTTACCGGCGCCATCTTCACCAACACCATTATGCCCGACGGATCAATCAGGTGATGGCAGGCTTGGGTTTTCGTAGAACAGATTAGAGCGCAAAAAACGCGGAAAGAACTCATGAGGTTTCTTGCCTTGGCGGCGCTTGGTCTCGAACAACTGCGGAGCACGCTACGGTTTTGCAGGCCCTTTTCGGAGCGCGTACTTTGGACGACTTTTCCCCTGATGACCACACGCAAGCTGCGCTTGGCCTGATTGTTGGCTCTGTTATGGTATTACATAATGCAACCCCAAGCCATTCCCCCGCCGTAATTGCCCAGTAATTGCCCCCGTACAAGTCTTCTGTTATACCAAGGTCCCTGGGCATCCGACGCCCAATCCCGTAAGGCGCCCTTAGCTCACCTTACCCACGAGTTCGTCAGCCAAGGTGACGGATTGGGGAAAAAGCTTGCGCGCGTGGGAAGGGAAAAACAAAGTGCGCCAAGGCTTGTTCTCGTCATGGATGCGCAGCTCATGGCAGTGCCCGCAGACGACTACAAGCCTGTCGCCGGCCGATCGCGCCAGCGCAACAGAAAGAAGACCAAAACATGAAAACCCGGTTCCGTCCTCGACCTGCGTCGCCTCCGCAGCCAGCCCGGTCATCAATGTGCCGCCTTGCAGCCCCTCACCTGCGAAAAAGTCTCGCCGCCCTAGAGACGACCAGCGTGAACGCCGTCATCCTGGCGCTGTGGTTGTTCCATTTGACGAGCCTGTGCCGGGCTGGGGTTTTGGATGATCTCGCCAAACCGCAGGAAGGAAGGTCCATGCGCGCGACCTCGACGATGCGGGTTGGGGAGGTGCGGCGGTCCGGCGAGCAGAAGCTCAATCCTCGCGCGGAGCCTCGCGGAGACCTGAGCGAAGAAAGCAATTGGGACAATTTCAGAGTAGCGCCCGGAAAGACGCATGTGCTGTTGGACGAGCGCGGCCCCGGCATTATTACTCACGTCTGGATGACTTTTCTTGGGCCGGAGCCTCAGGATTGGGCCAAAGACGGCTCGGCCAACCACCAGGAAATGCTTTTGCGGATGTATTGGGACGGCGATCCCCGTCCTGCCGTAGAGGCGCCGGTTGGAGATTTTTTCGCCAACTGTTTTGGCCAGAGACGCGAGGTGATTAGCCTGCCCGTCGTTGTGGCGGACGGCGATGCCTACAATTGTTTCTGGCAAATGCCGTTCCGAAAGTCTGCCCGCATCGAAATCGTCAACCAAAGCGACAAGCCCATAAGCCTGCTGTATTACAATATTGATTGGATCAGGAAGAAGCGAATCCCCAAGGACACACCTTATTTTTACGCTCAGTACCGCCAGGAATACCCCGTCGAGCACGGCAAGGATTACGTGCTGCTGGACACGCGCGGTAAAGGCCATTACGTCGGCACGGTGCTGGCGGTGCGGACGCGAAGCCCCGCATGGTTCGGCGAAGGCGATGAGAAGATTTATATCGACGGGGAATCCAAGGCCTCGATTTGGGGCACCGGAACGGAAGATTATTTTCTGTTAGCGTGGGGTTTAAAAACTGCCAGCACGCCGTATTTCGGGGTACCCTTCTTCGACCAATGGGGGATCGTCGGTGGACATACCAGCGCCTACCGCTGGCATATCAACGACCCAATCGTCTTCAATACAGGTATCAAAGTGACGTTTGAACACTTTGGCTGGATCGCTCCCGATGAGAACCATGCCTACAAGAGCACTAGCTGGAATGAGCGCGAAGATGATTATTCAAGCGTGTCTTTCTGGTACCAAACCGGCAAACCGACCTTCAATGCCCGCGCTCCGGACGCCCGCGCCCGCGCGCTGCCCAGCCTCGATCCGATCATCGCTTTCGCCAGAGACTTTACGGGAACGCACTTTCATGGTGATGGAGAACTCATCACCCAGCAGCTTGAGTTCTACCCCGGACGGCAGGTGCTCTATGAACCGACAAACAGCCAAAATGCGTGGCTGGAGCTTGCCTTCAGCGTGACGAACAAGCAGCCGTTCCGCCTCCTGTTGAACCTCACCAAATCCTACGACTTCGGCCGGTATCAAACATATCTTAATGGCGTTAAATTGGGCGAGCCGTTGGACCTTTACAGCCCCAAGGTGATCAATGAAGAGGCGCATCTGCTCGATTTTTGGCCCGATCCGGGCCAATACCGGCTCCGGTTGGAGTGCGTCGGAAGGAATCCGGCGTCCGCAGGTTACTACTGCGGCTTGGAATCAGTGCGACTGCGCGAACGACGCCCTCGAGTGGCCATCTACGCGCACGACAAGAACAAGGACTGGAGGACCAACCCAATCCTTTATCACTGAGCCAAAGTCAAGGAAGGTAATGACGATGGTGCGATGATGATAAAGGATGTATCGAGTCAAGGGGCGCAACTCCTTCGGAGGTGGGGCGCCGCGCGGAGGTTACCCGGGGTAGCTCGTTCCTCGCAACTCCGGTTGGAGGGCGTAATCCCGTCGGGATAAGTGAACAGGCGGTGAATAACTCCGAATAACTCCGTTTTGACTCCTGGCATTTGAAGTCAATGATGGAGCAATGCCAAAAGCTTTAATGCCGAAAATGGAAGTGCCCTCGCAGCACAACTGGCGCACCACGGACGAAGACGAGATTAACCGCCGCAGGGTCCGGGCGAGCACGGAACAATTTCGCATTTCAAACACAGACCCGCGCCACCCGGTTTATTCGAACTTTCGCGTTCAATCTGCCAGCGGGCTGGCGTACCTGGTTGAAATCCGCGATGTGGGCCAGAGGCAGTTCGCCTGTCAATGCGTTGATTTCCGCATCAACGGTTTGGGCACTTGCAAGCATGTGGAAGCGGTTCTGCTCTATCTGCGCGCGCGTTTCAAGCGGCTCTTCCAAAACGCCTCAAAAAACGGCAGCACGCGCCTGGATGTGGTGCCGGACCCATCCACCGATTCCATTTGTTTGTTAAACGGACACGGTGCGCTGCCGTCCCAGTTGCGCCCTTGGTTTGGAACCGGCGGGGCATTGAAGGAAGGCAACCCCGAGGAGGTCCTTGGAAGCCTGCGGCAACTGGCGTCCAGCCGCCTGCCGGAACTGCGCCTGTCGCAGGAGTTGACCCCTTGGCTGGAGGCCCGGGCGCGAGCCGCTGAACGCAAAGAAATCAGGCGACATTACGAGCTTAAGGTCCAAAACGGCGAGTGGCCCGCGCAGGAAACCCGGGTCCCGCTATTCCCCTATCAGCGGGAAGGGATGTTACACCTGGCCTTTACCGAGCGCGCACTGTTGGCGGATGAAATGGGCCTGGGAAAAACCATCCAGGCCATTGCTGCTTGCGCCCTGCTGCGGCGCCTTGGCCGGGCTGAGCGGGTGCTGGTGGTTACTCCAGCTTCCCTCAAAACCGAATGGGAAGAGCAGATTCAACGGTTCACCGAGCTGCCCTATCAACTGGTGTTTGGCTCGAGGATGCAGCGCCTGAAATGCTACCACGCCGCGCGGCAACTGGCCTCAGGGGCTGCAATGCCGCCGTTCTTCACCATTGTCAACTACGAGCAGATGCTGGCCGATGCCCTGGAAGTCAACGAGCGGTTGCGTCCGGACATCGTGGTGCTGGACGAGGCGCAGCGTATCAAGAATTGGAGCGCCAAAACCACCCAGGCCATCAAACGCCTCCGCAGCCGCTACGCGTTCGTCCTGACGGGCACGCCCATCGAAAACCGCATCGACGAACTCTATTCATTGATGGATTTTTTGAATCCATCGCTTCTGGGACCCTTGTTCCGGTTCAACCGTGAATACTACCAACTCGATGAGCGCGGGCGCCCGAGCGCTTATTGCAACCTGGACAAACTCCACGAGCGCATTAAGCCCCACATGCTTCGCCGCCGCAAAGCCGATGTCGAGACGGAGTTGCCCGAGCGCTCGGACCGCAACTATTTCGTTATCCTCAGCGCGGAGCAGCGGGCTGAATATGAGAACCACGAGGCAGTGGTTGCGCGTTTGGCATTTATCGCCAAACGCCGACCGCTCACCCAACAGGAATCAGACAAGCTCTTGCGGCACCTGGCCATGATGCGGATGGTTTGCGACACCAATTATATCCTTAATCCCGAGGACCGGGTTTGTCCGAAACTGGCTGAGCTCGAGAAGATTCTCGAGGAATGCCGGGAGAATAAGGACGTAAAGGCGCTCGTCTTTTCGGAATGGGAGCGGATGCTCGAACTGGTGCAGGGCCTCTGCCGGCGGCTCAAGCTGGGTTTCGCCTGGCATACCGGCAGCGTCCCCCAAAAACGGCGCCGGGCAGAAATCAACGCGTTCAAGTCCGACCCGGATTGCCGGATTTTTCTCAGCACCGATTCGGGCGCATCGGGATTAAACCTGCAAAATGCGAGCATTGTGATTAATTGCGACTTGCCATGGAACCCAGCCAAGCTCGAGCAACGCATTGCACGGGCCTGGCGCAAGCACCAGACCCGCCCAGTCACAGTCATCAATCTGGTTACCGAAAAAACCATCGAGCACCGAATGCTCGATACGCTTTCGAACAAGCAAGCCCTGGCCGACGGCGTCCTGGACCGCAAAGGCAATCTTACGGAGATCAAACTCCAGAGCGGACGTCAGGCCTTCCTGGCGAAACTCGAGCAACTGGTTTCAACGCCAACTCAACCACCGCCAGGAACCGCGCCTGCACGGCCAGCGCTCCCGGCGGACCGCCCGCTGGGTTTTGCGAGCGCCGCGCGCGAGCGCATTAATGGCGCGCTGGTGCGATGTGAAGAGCGGTACCCGGCGGATGCCTCTCATTCGGTGTTGTATGTGATTGTCGAGCGGGACGCCGCCCAGCACCGCGAGAAGCTCCAAGCCTTGCACGAGGAGTATTTCGGGCCCGGCCAATGGGACCCGCTGTCACCGGTGCGCCTGGAGGTTATTGATCGCGCCACAGACGAGGCCTTGCAACGGCTCATCGAACTCGGACTGGTATCTCGCACCACGCGCGCCAGCCGGGATTTGTTTGCTCAGGAAACAACGGCTGCGGGGCCTGCCCCTCTCTCCGAGGCGGAGCGGGAGCAAGCGGCAAGCCACCGCCAACAGGCGGCGCGCAAGATGAAGATGGCGCGTCTGCTGGGCGAAGGTGGCCTGGCCGAAGAAGCCAGGGCCGCCATGCTGGATGCGGTGCTGCCCTTGGGCCGCGCATTGGCTATCGAAGGCCGGTTACCCGAGCCGTCAAAGTTCGAGGACACGCTCCTGGCGCCTTTGGCCCATCAATGGCGCGAGGCCCTGACCCCCCTGCGCCAATTCACCGCCGATCCCACCGCAGCGTGGAAACCGGTGGCGGATTGCCTGGCAGCGCTTTAATGCTGACCTTACAGGCCCATCCGGCTCAGTTCTGATTCGAGGGCTACCTGGAATTCCTGCAAATCCGCCGCAGGCGGTCTGTAGCCTGGTTGCTGCGTCACCAATCCCAGCCGGCCAGATTGATCAAAATACCACTCCGCGCGATTGCCGTCGCTGAAAGTGACCTTGCCGCTGACCACCGCGCCCGGGCGGGCGAGTTGGTCCACGGAAAGGGCTATCTTGGCTGGAGCTCCAGGGGTCTGGGCCTGGGCTACTGGGGCCTGTGACGGTGCTGGTCCTGGTTGCCTGGCTCCGGGCGTTGGGGCGCCTGGGGCGCCTGCCCCCGCCAAAGTCGGCGATGGTTTGCGCGGCTCGACGTCCTTTGGAGTCAGCTTGAGGTCATCGACCAGCAAGCGCACTTCCATGTAAGTCAGTCGCACGCTTAATTCGCCCATCAATCGATTCTGGATTTCTGAGAGCTTTAATCCCTGCTTAATCCACTCCGCCACCTTCTGCTTTTGTGCCTCGTCTAATTGCATAATGTCCCTGCGTCTTGCGGGGCATTCCCGCGCTTTGAAACTTTCCGCCGCCACTGTAGCCGAGTCTGAAGCCGCTGACAGTCAAAAATAGCGCTGAGATTTGCAAGTCGGCCGATGATTTTCGGGTTAAACCCCATTGAGTGAGGCGGCCCTTTGAAGTCTCTTAACCAGAGAGTGTTAGTCCTGTGAAATGAACGCGGGAGACAATGCTCGGCAGGAATATGATTATCGAACCATTAAACACGTTGCTCTATGTCTTACGCGCCGATCGAATCTGAACTGACACCCAAATCCAAAGGTTTTATCGCGCAAAAAACCTCTTTCTTTTCAAGAAAACGTTTCCACAACCCCAACCGCATGCGAAAGAGCAGTGCCTCCGCGCGCGACGCCGCCACGGAGTTTGCCGGCGATTTTCCGATCATTGTCCATTCGCACCTGTGCTGGGACTGGGTTTGGCAGCGGCCACAGCAGTTCATCTCCCGCTTCAGCCGGCGGCGCCGAATCCTGTTTGTAGAAACAGTCTCGCCCGACGTTCAATTGGTGGCGCCGCTGGCGCGGTTCAGCACACCGCAGGATTATCCCAATATCACCGTGTTGCGCCTGCAGTTTCCCGTCTGGCGCTGGGGGGACGGAGAGTATGTCGATGCCGAAAGGCGCCGGTTGGTTCAGAATTTTTTGGCCGGCCCTGCAGCCGGGCAATTCGATAATCCGATTCAATGGTTTTACGACCCGATGGCGGTGAGGGCATTCGCCGGCCAAATGGGTGAACGGCTCACCGTCTATGATTGCATGGACGAGCTGTCAAAATTCCGCGGGGCTCCGCCTGAAATCCGCAAACGCGAGAGGGAGTTGCTGGCGCGGGCCGACCTCGTTTTTACCGGTGGCCGAAAGCTCTATGACAGTAAGAGCCGCTTCCATAATAATTGTCATTTCTATGGCTGCGGCGTCGATGCCGAACACTTTGGCCGCGCGCGCGCCACCCAAACCGCCATTCCCCCAGAGATAGCCGCATTGAAGCGGCCCGTTTTGGGATATTTCGGCGTGGTGGATGAGCGGATGGATTACCAGTTGGTTGGGCGGTTGGCGGAGGCCGACCCGAGTTGGTCAGTAGCCATCATTGGGCCGGTGGCCAAGGTCGAGGAGCGCGATTTGCCGCGGCAGCATAACCTGCATTGGCTGGGACAGCGGGCCTATGCGGACCTGCCTTCATTCTGCAAAGGCTTTGATGTCTGCCTGATGCCATTCGCTCTAAATGAGGCGACCGAATTTATCAATCCGACCAAGGCCCTCGAGTATATGGCCACTGCTAAACCCATCGTGAGCACCGCCGTGCCCGATGTGGTGCGCAACTTCGGAGCCGTCGTTCAGGTCGCGCGAAGCGCCAAAGAGTTTGTTTGCGCTTGCCGGCAAGCTCTCGAACAACCCGATGGGGATGCCATTGCCCGGGGGCTGGACATGGTTGCCAAAAACTCCTGGGACTGGATCGTTGGCGAGATGGAACGGCACATGAATGAGGCCCTGGCACGAAAAACCGCCGCCGCCAGTTCAATATTCCAGGCATTCGACAGCGCCGCGGCCCTCTCTGCCCAGGTGGAAACCTGCCCTCCGGCTATCCCTGGGGAAACACCTTTCCCCGCAGCCGCCTGACGCATGAACGGCTTTTGCGAGCAATCCCGGCCAGGTCGAGTGGAGCTGTTTGATTATTTAATTGTCGGGGCGGGCTATGCCGGGTGCATTCTGGCCGAGCGCTTGGCGCGCGGGTCGGGCAAACAGGTTCTGCTTGCGGATCGCCGCGGACATATTGGCGGCAACGCATACGACCACTATGACGAGGCGGGCATCCTGGTGCACAAATACGGGCCCCATATCTTTCACACGAATTGCAAGGAGGTATTCGATTATCTCTCGCGCTTCACCCAATGGCGTCCTTATCAGCATAAGGTGCTGGCCAGCGTGGACGGGCAGTTGGTTCCCATCCCGATCAACCTCGATACGATTAATCGGCTTTACGGTTTGAGTCTCAATTCCTTTCAGATGGAGGAATTTCTGGCCAGCCGCGCCGAAGCCAGGGAGCAAATTCGCACCTCAGAGGATGTGGTTGTGAGCAAGATTGGCCGCGAGCTCTACGAGAAGTTTTTCCGCGGTTATACGCGCAAGCAATGGGGCTTGGACCCATCCGAGTTGGATGCCCAGGTGACCGCGCGCGTCCCCACGCGCACCAATCGCGATGATCGGTACTTCACCGATACCTACCAGGCCATGCCCAAATTCGGGTTCACCCGCATGTTCGAAAACATGCTCGATCATTCCAACATCAAGATTCTCTTGAACACCGATTACAGGGATGTTAAAGACGCTCTACCATACCGCGAACTGGTCTATACCGGCCCGGTGGATGAGTTTTTCGATTTTCAGTTCGGCAAACTGCCTTACCGCTGCCTCGAGTTCAAACACGAGACGCTAAACCGCGCCCAATACCAGCCTGTGGCGGTGGTCAATTATCCGAATGATTATGAATTCACCCGGGTCACTGAGTTCAAACATCTGACCGGCCAGGAGCATCCCAAAACCAGTATCGTTTATGAGTATTCGCGGGCCGCAGGAGACCCTTATTATCCGATTCCGCGGCGGGAGAACGCGCAGATTTATCAGCAATATCAGGCATTGGCAGAGGAAACAGGGGTGCACTTTGTCGGGCGCCTGGCCACTTATAAGTATTACAACATGGACCAGGTTGCGGCGCAGGCCCTGACCCTTTATGCCCGGCTTTGCAATCTGAGCCGTTCCGAAGCGGTGGATTTGACTTACGAACAACCCGCGCGAACGGTTGCTTTGCCTATCTCAATGAAACCGAAGCGGCCCAAGGCACTCACGGGCCGGCGGCGGCCTGTTTTGGTTGAGCCATAAACTTCCTCGACGAGGGAAAGATCGAGCGATGCGAGCAATGCGACCTGCACGGGGCCTTCAGAAGAGCAGAGCGCCGAGATTTCAGGCGGCTACTGAGATCATCCCTCAGCGGCGCCTCTTTCAAAGCTTTTTCGCCGGCGGTTTTGAATGCTCGAGCATCGTTCGGCGCTCCGGTTACCGGCTCGACCTGGTGGCTGCGACCGCCCACGACACCTTTGCGCGCCAGGATTATATGCGGCTTAAACAGCAGGGCTTGCGGGTCGCACGCGAAGGGGTGCGCTGGCATCTGGTCGAGAGCCGGCCTGGCCGCTATGATTTTTCCAGCGCCCTGCCCATCGTGCGGGCTGCGCGGGCTACCGGGACACAAGTGATCTGGGACCTGTGCCACTTCGGCTGGCCCGACCATCTGGATTTATTCAAGCCGGAGTTTGTCTCGAGCCTGGCCGAGTATGGCGCTGCCTTTGCCCGCTGGCTTGCCAATGAAATTGATGGGCCGGGGTTTTTCGTTCCCGTCAACGAAATCTCCTTCTTCTCCTGGGCCGCAGGCGACGAGGGAACACTGTTTCCATTTGTTACGAGGCGGGGTTTCGAACTCAAGACCCATTTGGTGCGGGCGGCCATAGCCGCTATGAATGCCATCTGGGCGGGCCGGCCCGACTCCCGGTTCGTTCATGTCGATCCCATCATTCATGTGGTGGCCAGCAGCCGCCATCCCGAGGAACAACCCGATGCCGAGGCTTATAGGCTGTCGCAATTCCAGGCCTGGGACATGCTGGCAGGCCGGCTCTGGCCGGAATTAGGCGGGCACGAGCGGTACCTGGATATCATTGGGGCGAATTTTTACCCGCACAACCAATGGTTCTATAACCTCAAAGACTTCCGGCGCGTGCGCAAATTTACTCCTTTGACCCGCCATCACCCGCGCTACCGCCCATTTCGCGAGATGCTCAATGAGGTCTATAGACGATATCACCGCCCCATTTTCATCGCAGAGACTGGCGCCGAGAAGATGCTCCGCGCCGGCTGGCTTCGCTATATTTGCCAGGAAACCCAGGCCGCCATGGGAAACGGTGTTCCCATCCAGGGAATCTGTCTTTATCCCATAGTAAATCATCCGGGCTGGATTGACGATCGGCACTGTTATAATGCCTTGTGGGATTATCCTGACTCGCGCGGTAATCGCAAGCTTTACAGGCCTCTGGCCATGGAACTGCATCGCTGGCAGGGTGTATTCGAAGCAAATCAACCCAAACCCCGGCAGGAGAACGGCGAATAGAGTCTGGAAGTAGTGGAGTAATGGGGGCACGATGCCGAACCAATTCCTCTATCCGCGTTTTGAATATCCCCGGCCTGAACGCCAGCGGGGTACCGTCGAGGGGTACGACTGGCTAAACCTCAACGGCCCCTGGCAGTTCCGCTTTGACGCGGACAGGCGCGGGCTGGAAGAGCAATGGTTTCTGCCGGATGCCCCCGAGTGGCGGGAACAGATCATCGTGCCTTTTTGCTGGGAGTCACTCGCCGCATGGGGCGAGGGGGACGCGGCCGGCAATGATAATTTCTATTCCACGCGCGTTTTCCGCCACCCTCTGGAGGTGACCCGAGAGAACCATCGCTCGGCGCCGCGTTATGAGATTGGGTGGTACCGGCGGGCGATCGATATTCCTGGCCAAGAACCCTGGCGCGGCAAGCGGGCGATTCTGCACATTGGGGCTGCGGACTTTTTCACCGATTGTTGGTGTAACGGCCAGCACCTGGGGCATCACGAGGGCGGCTACACGCCATTTGAATTCGACCTGACCGAGGCGCTGGGCGATTCAAATCCCTGCACCGCGCATCTGGTGCTGCGGGTTGAGGACCCAATGAACAACGCCGAACAGCCGGTGGGCAAGCAATGGCACTGGTACACCACCACCAGCGGCATCTGGCAAACCGTCTATATCGAGCCGCGCGCCCCCAGGCACATCCGCGCGTTCCGCATCTTCACCGACGTTGATTCCGGCTCGGTCCGTTTTTGCATCCAATGCGCCCACGCGGGAGGGGAATGTCGTGTTGAGGTTAGCATCGCAAATCCCGACAGTGATTCCAAGGCGCCCGCCCAAATCGAGACGGTAGCTTTGCGCAATGGGCTCGCTGAACAAACCATCAAACTGGCATCCCTGGAACTGTGGGACCCCAATTCGCCACGGCTCTACCCGGTCGTCCTGCGGTTGCGCGAGGGAGACCAGGTGCTCGATACGGTGCGCACGTATTTTGGAATGCGCAAAGTGGATTTTGAGCCCGCCCGGGAAACTGGCGCGCCGGCCTCTTTGCGCCTCAACGGGGTCCCTCGGTACCTGCGCGGCGCCTTGTACCAATCCTATTTTCCCGATGGGGTCTATACGGCCTCGTCGGTTGAGACCATTAAGAACGACATCCTGTACGCAAAGAAATTCGGGTTCAACTTCCTTCGTGTTCATATCAAAATCGACGACCCGCTCCTGCTCCATTGGGCGGACAGGCTGGGCATCCTGTTGATGGCGGATTTCCCGAATTTTGGCGAAGGAGGCGACACGCCCCTGGGCCGAAAGCGCTTTGAAACCATGATGCGCGAGGCCATCGAACGGGACTTTAATCATCCATCGATCTTTTGCTGGTGCTTGTTCAATGAGACCTGGGGATTTGGAGGCCAAACCAGTTTCGTCGATCAGTTGGTTGCTCCTGAAAAGGGCCCTGTCGAGCAGTCTCCGGCTCCGCCCAATAAGAAGAAACCGGCATCCGGCGCCCGGCCCGGCATGACAGCGCCCCAGGAATGGGTGCAGGAGACGTGGGAGCGGGCTAAAGAGCTGGACCCGACGCGCCTGGTGGAGGATATGAGCGTGTGTCATTGGGATCACCTCGAGTACTACCTGCACTGCGATACTGATATCAATTCCTGGCATTTTTACATCGGCGATTACGCAAAAGCCAAAGCCCATATCGCGAAAGTGGTCACGTCCACATTTATCGGCTCGAGCTTCAACTACGTGCCCGGGTTTTTGCACAAGGGCCAGCCGTTGATCAACAGCGAATACGGCGGCATCGGCGCCCTCGATGGAGACCGGGACATAAGCTGGAGTTTCAAATTCCTTACCAACGAGCTGCGGCGTTACCAACAAATTTCCGCTTACATCTATACCGAGCTGCACGATGTGGAATGGGAGTACAATGGATTCCTGAATTACGACCGGACTCCCAAGCAGTTCGGTTACGACCCGCGCATCATCAACGAAAGCAATGCGCTGCCCGTCGATTCTCCGCCAGTGCAACGATTGGCCCCCGGCCAAACCGTCCGGCTCGATGTCGCCTCATCCCATTTCTCCACGCGGCCATGCCGCGAGGTCTCTTTGCATTGGACCATGGGGGGCATCGACACCCGGGGCCGCTTTTATCAAAACATCACTTGTGGCCGTGTTCCGATAGCCTTCCCGCACCGGCAGGTCGCCCCGGCGCACACGATCGAACTGCGCATGCCCGAAAGCACCATGCTCTGCACACTGTGGCTTAGCGCCCGAACCGCTCAAGGGGCGCCTGTCGCGGAGAATTTTGTGCATTATTTTGTCAGCTCCGGCTATCCGCTTGAACGCGAGGAGGCCGCGCGGGCTCTATTCCTGCGTGGCCTGCCTGCGAACTGGGCTCGCGCCGAATGGAGCGGTGGCGGGGGCGAACGTGAACGCGAACGTGCCGAGGATTGCTGCTACGGTTTTGGGCACGGCTTCTTCGAATGGGTCCTGCCGCTCGGCGGGTCAGACATCCGCAAAGCGCGCCGCTTGCGCGTGGTTTGCGAGGCCTCCTCCCACCGCTCCGATTCGCCGCAGACCGATGATGACGTTTTCCCGACGACACTGCACATGTTCCTCAACGAGGTGCGCATTTATGGCGCTGTGGTTCGCAACCATCCCCACGATGCCCGAGGCGTTTTGAGCTATCTCCGTGGTGGACGAGGCGCATACGGCTATCCTGCGTATGCATTGGCCGAAGGAAAATTACTCGCTGAAATCGCAAACAACATCACGGATGATTCCCTGCGCCTGCGTTGTTCTGTCCCCGCTGATGCCCTGGCCCAAGGCGGTTTGACCATTTACGGCGCGGAATGTGGCCGGCTGCCAATCTGCCCTACAATCGTCCTGGAGTGGTGAACATCTTCACCGCCCGTTGATAATCCTCGGGTCTATCCATATCCAGGTCCAGGCCGGGGTCATCGATTTCGCAAAGGGCAGAGGAGAAGCAGGCCAAGAACTGCTTCAAATCGGACGCCGTGGACTCCCCCAGCCGGGCAAAAACTGGTTTGGGAAGGAGCACTGGATGCCGGGGGCGCCCGTGCCTCGCAGGTTGGCAAACTTGTTCCGGGTGAGCGAAGGCGAAAGCCAGGACTGTCTCCAACGTTTCGCGCCTCAGGTGCGGCTGGTCTCCCAGGACCACTGCCCAATGGGTCAGCCCCTTGTTCCATCCCTGCCAACTCGCCGCGCATTGAATCGAGCTGAACATGCCTCGCTCCGCAGCGGGGTTGAGAATCAGATTGCAAACCGGAAATCGGAGGCGTTGCAACTCGGTTTGGACAGCCGAATTATCCCTTGCGCAGACCACTGCGACTTGCCTCGCACCCAGGGCCGTCCAAAGCTCAATTAACCAGCCGAGAACGGAGTTGGCGCCCCAAGGCAACAAAAGCTTTGGCCGCCCCATGCGCGTCGAGCGTCCGGCGGCCAGAATGAAGACGCCCAAACTGCCGTCTGAGCGACCAACAGGTGTCAGCATCCTGCCGCAATCATTAGAGCGTTGTAGCATAAAAACAAGCTTTCGTCTGAACAGAAAGCCAAACTGGTTCAAGTGGCAAACCGAACAACCCTTCGAACTACCGCTAATTCCAAGAGTATCTGATTGCCTCTCGTTTTCAAAATCAGCCGGGTAAAACCCCATGGCCCGACTATCGGGCAGGTGCCAGGTTTTGAGCAGAGAATCTAAATTATGAAAACGATTATCTTTCTAATGGGCCTCGCGGTACTCCTGTTCACAGCGGTGGGTTGCGAGGAAGAGCACGAACATCATGGTTATTACGGCGGCGGCGGCGTCTACGAGGGATATAATCAAAGCTACGGGCATGGCGAATGGAATGAGCACCCGTACAATTATCAATACCCCTATAGCCACTGAGTTAATTAAACCGCTCGGGTAACTTCCAAGCGGCACATCCTCTCGCCCGTGCTCGAAGCACTCAGTGGTTGTTTTTGGTTAGGGTGGTTCCGGATTCAGCAGCGGGCAAAAAACGAGCAGAAGGGCGGGTTTCGTGCTTCCTGGCATAGCTAGCGCGCCCGCCCCGCTGGTCGTTGAGGATCTTCTGAGGACGGAGGGGGCGTTCGAGAAGCTGCAAGCCCTCTCCGTCGGTACGGACCCCAAAACATTCATCCAAAAAACGTGGATGTTGCCAAGAAAGATTTAAAAGCGAGGGCGGCCAGGGCTTAAATTGGGGTCTCGGCGCTCTTCCGGTTCGGCCTTTTCCAGGGGCTCTTTCATTCCCATGGGGACTTGATCCGACCACAACCAAAAGCCACTGAGCGCCTGGCTGAACTCGACGAACCGCTCGAAATCCAAGGGCTTGATCAAGAACGAATCGGCGCCAAGTTCGTAAGCCTTGGTCACATCGCGCATTAAATCCGAAGAGGTCAGAATGATAACCCGCAAATCTTTGAAGGTCTCTTGCCGTCGAATCCACTCCAGGACCTGGAATCCGTCCATGCCTGGCATCTTCAAATCCAGCAACACCACGGAGGGCACCGGATAGCCGCCTCGATCGGCATAGCGGCCATACCCGCTTAGGTAGGCAATGGCCTGTTCCCCGGTTTTGACAATGGCCAGAGGGTTTAGAACTCTCGCTTGAATGAACGCGCGGCGGATAAGCAGCACATCATCTTCACTATCCTCTACCAACAGAAAAACTGCCTGGTCCGGCATAACAACCTTTCGAGATGTACGCTACGCCATTACTTTGGGTAGTGACATGGGGTCAACCGCCCAAAAAATAAGTTTGTTTACGGCGCGTTCTGTGCTCGCATCTATTTTTCTGCCCCTATCTTTCTTATCTTTCTGCCATGTTTCGCATTTTTTCTGTTCAAATCCCTCTCTCTGGCTAACGTAGGCCATGATTCAACGCTACTCACGTCCCGCGATGCGGGAGATTTGGAGCGAACAACGCAAGCTTGAAATCTGGCTGCAAATCGAGCTGCTTGCCAGCGAGGCCCTTTGCGACGAGGGCCTGGTTCCCAAAAAGGACCTCAACCAAATGAAAGCGCGGGCCGCCTTCAGCCTCGAACGCTGCAAAGAGCTGGAGCGGGTTCTGAACCATGATGTCATCGCCTTCACCACCAATGTCGCTGAAAATATTGGCGAGCCAGCCAGTCGCTGGCTCCATTTTGGCCTGACCAGCAGCGACATCCTCGATACAGCATTCGCTGTTCAGATGGTGCAATCGGCGGACATCCTCCTCGAGGATGTGCGGACGTTGCGAAAGGCCATCGCCGCCAAGGCCCGCCAACACCAATTCACACCCATGATTGGCCGGAGCCATGGCATTCACGCCGAGCCCACCACCTTCGGCCTGAAAATGGCACTGATGTATGACGAATTTGGCCGCGCGGCGCAGCGGCTCGAACGGGCGCGCGAGACAGCCGCTGTCGGCAAACTCTCGGGAGCTGTCGGCACCCACGCGCATCTCTCGCCTGAGATAGAAAAAGAGGTGTGCCAAAAGCTGGGACTCAGCCCGGCGCCCATCGCAACGCAGGTGATTCAACGCGACGTGCACGCGGAGTTTATGTCGGCGCTCGCCTTGGTGGGCGCCAGCATCGAGCGGTGGGCGACCGAGTTCCGGCATCTGCAGCGCACCGAAGTGCTTGAAGCCGAAGAATTCTTTGCCAAAGGCCAGAAAGGCTCGAGCGCCATGCCGCACAAGCGCAACCCCATCACTGGCGAGCGGCTCACCGGCCTGGCCCGCGTTTTGCGCGGCAACGCCATCGCCGCGCTGGAAAATGTGGCGCTGTGGCACGAACGCGACATCAGCCACAGCTCAGTCGAGCGGATCATTTTTCCCGATTCCTGCACGCTGCTCGACTATATGCTGGTGACCCTTACCCGGCTGGTCGAGGGGCTCGTCATTTACCCCGAGAACATGAAGCGGAACCTTAAGCTTTCACTAGGGATGTGGAACTCACAAACCGTTTTGCTTGCCTTAATCCGCAAGGGCCTCACTCGCGAACAGGCCTATGAACTGGTCCAGCGCAACGCCATGAAGACCTGGGAAACCAAACACGCCGGTCGCGACGACGCCGATTTTGTCGAACAGCTTAAAAGCGACCCCGAAGTGGCAGGGCACTTCAAGAAAGGCGAGCTGGAGAAGCTTTGTTCGCTCGACTTTCATTTCAAGGAAGTGAAGAACCGGTTTAAGCGGCTGGGGTTGTAACAAACTCGCGAGTTCGACTTGTTGCGAAAAACAATTCGCGATTATATGATGTGCGAGTTACATTTCCGGGCGGCGGCACACCCGAGGAAGCCGCTGTGCGTGACGTTCCGAAGATAGTCGGCGAGTACTACCAGGCGGGTGTCTTGCCCGCTTACGCCTTGTTCGAGGTCTGACACTCAACAATGTCCGCTTCGAAGTGGCGGGTCCCGAGGCGCGCCCAGCGATTGTGTTCGATCATGTCCAGGATGCAGCGCTGAACGGGTTGAGCGTTCAAGGAACGCAGCAAGCGGAGTCCGCGCTGCGGTTTATCGAGACCCAGGATGTGCTGCTCACCGCGGAACGCTTGCTGGCGTCGGCCACAGCGTTCGTTCAGGTCGAAGGCCCTGCCAGCGCCGCTATCACCATTGATGGCGGCGTCCTGGCCAAAGCGGGCGAGCGCGTGTCTTTTAAAGCGGGCGCCCGGAGGGAGTCGGTCAAAGAGCGTGGGGCTTGAGCGGCATGGGATACCGCAGGTCCGCCTCCGCTTCGAGTTCGAATAGCAGTTCGTCCCGGCAAATATCGCAGTTGGCCAGCACGACCGGCAAGGAGAGCAGGCCGTGAGCAGCACACCATTCCAGGAAAACCTTGGCATCGGCACGCCGCTTGAAATAAGCGGTCGCACGGGTGAGGTCGGACAATGCCCCGCCTTGTGACCGGACGATGCCTTCTACGACTCGCATGGTCTCTTCCACCTGGTGAGCGATCTCTTCTTTCCACAGGCTCGCTCCTTCGGGCGCAATGCTCGCCGTGCCCGAGATCAGCAAACGACGGCCTGCGGTTGACCCATACTCGACAGCGCGGCTGAAGGAACTGCCATAAGCCGGTGCGGGACACTGCAAAGGAGAAGCCACCTCTTTCGCGCGAGCCGAGGGATGCCTTGGTTGCATCGCCCACGCCGCCAAAGTGAGTGCTGCCCCTGCCGGATTGCGCCCCCCAACGCCTGTGCTCGCGGGAAGGGATTGTGAACGGAATCTGATCCCGGAATAGGTTTGGGTACGGGCCCGGTTGAATTCTCCGTACCAGGCAAGAATGTCTTCCAGAAAAAACCAGGTTCTCACCGTGTCGGCAATTGAGAAACCCGCTTGCGCCAGCGCTGCATCCATTTCCTCAAGGCATTGCTTCGTTTGGTCCCCTCGAGAGCGCAACGGTTCCGCTGAGAATAGGCCGCCCAGGAGGCAATGCCGCACGTCGCCATCCTCAAAGACCGAACCCAGGCAACGTCCGTTCAACCGGATGCCCTGCACCTCACCGGCATGGACGGCGAACACTTGAATCCCTGCAATCGAATTCACGTCGCAAGCGCCACCTTCAACCCATGTGACCGGCCAGCAAATCTCGCCCAAAACCAGCCTCATCGCCTTTGCTCCCGCTTCGCTCATACCGGCGGGGCCGAACACAAACATATTGAGAATGGACGCCCCGTTCAGCAGGTCTGAAAGACGACGAAATAATGCCCGAAGGCCTTCTCCCGGCAGAGGTGTGATCGTCGCCGATATCTCGCGTCCAAACGTCTTCCTCCATTCAGAGGCCGGTTTGAACATCTCAGGTCCTTGAAAAGATCTTGAGGGCTTAGTTTGCGAATCAAGTGCGGGAGCAACAGTTAACATCACTTCACATGACGCTGGAGCGGAGGGTCCAGGTTACAAGCAGTTCTGCTTCTTTGATCTTTGACCAATCAGAATTTGTCATAAGAATGCCAAGAATTGTACTGCTTTTTTTGAATCCTCTCTTCACGCTGCCCCGTCTGGTCTGATTGATGCGCCCGCGCTGCTTTTTGGCTCGAACCCTGACGTCGGTTTTCCGAAGGGCGCACCTCCGCAAATTTTGGCTATTTCGCAGCGCTCTGCTGGCCGTGTGTTTGGCTGCAGCTCCAGGCCACGCGGCCGTGTCCACACCCTTTCAAAGCGATACGTGGCCTGGTCCTGCGAATAAGATAGACGGCCTGGTATTCTCGAAGTTGCAGCAGTTGAACATCGAGCCGGCGAAGCCCTGCTCCGATCCGGTATTTGTGAGGCGGGTTTATCTGGACGTTACCGGCACCTTGCCCACGGGCGCTGAGGCCAGAGATTTTATCCTGGATCGGACCCCGGACAAACGCGAGCGGCTCATTGAACGATTGTTCGAGCGCGATGCTTTTGCGGATTTTTGGGCCATGAAATGGAGCGACCTGCTCCGCATTAAGGCCGAGTTTCCCATCAACCTGTGGCCTAATGCGGCGCAGTCGTATCATCGCTGGATTCGGGATTGCATCCGCAACAACGTCCCGTATGACCGGTTTGTGCGCGAGTTGCTGACTTCCAGCGGCAGCAATTTCGAAGTGCCGCCGGTAAATTTTTACCGGGCCATGCAGAATCGAACGCCTCTGGGGATAGCGCAGACTGTCGCCCTGACCTTTATGGGTGAGCGGGCGGAGAACTGGCCATCCAATCGGCTGGCCAATCTCTCGGTGTTTTTCGCCAATGTCGGCTACAAATCCACGGGCGAATGGAAAGAGGAAATTGTCTTTTTCAACCCCCGGGCAACCAACTCCGGCTCGGTGAACGGTTCGCCGCGCCCAGCGATTTTGCCGGATGGCACAACTGTTACACTCGCGCCGGAGCACGATCCGCGCCAGGTTTTTGCACAGTGGCTGCTGAACGCGAATAACCCCCGGCTGGTTCGCAACCTGGTCAACCGGGCCTGGTCCTGGTTGATGGGTCGGGGCATCATCCAGGAGCCCGACGACATTCGCCCGGACAACCCACCCAGCAATCCGGCGTTGCTGGCCTTTTTGGAACGCGACTTTGTTTCCTCCGGGTACGATTTTAAACATCTCCTGCGCCTGATTCTGAACTCAAGGACTTACCAGCTTTCCTCGCTCCCGAATACGACGAACCCGGACGGCGCAGCTCATTTCGCATTCTACCCGCTGCGGCGGCTCGATGCGGAGGTGTTGATCGACGCTATCGATCAGCTCACCGGCTCGTCCGAAAGTTATTCGAGCGCCATCCCCGAGCCGTACACCTTTGTTCCAGATAACCTTCGCTCGATTGCGCTGCCCGACGGCAGCATCAGCAGTTCGTTCTTGGAAATGTTCGGGCGCCCGGCGCGCGACACCGGGCAGGAATCCGAGCGCAACAGCCGGCTGAGCGCCGCGCAGAAGTTGTGGCTGTTCAATTCCAGCGTGCTTCAGCGCAAAATCGAGCAAAGCCGCATGGTTCAATTCCAAACCGCTTCGGATCATCCTGCGCCGGAGGTCGCCACGGGGATGTATCTCGGCATCCTTTCGCGCTTCCCCACAGGTGAGGAAATAAAAGGCGCGCAGGCTTATTTTCAAAAGCAACGTGGCGGCAGGCGCCAGGCCATCGTGGACCTGGCCTGGGCGCTGATGAACAGTTCGGAATTCATTTACCGGCATTAAACCTAAATCCATTCAAGCCATGAAAACTTGTTTTGATCTTGAAAAAAAAGGGCGAGGCCTTAGCCGGCGCGAGGCCATCCGCCGCGCGCTGCTGGCCGCAAGTGGCTTGGTTCTGGCGAAGGATTTGTCTTTTCGGGCCTATGGTGTGCCGGCAGCGGCCCGAGCCAAAGCCGTCATCCAAATCTGGATGTGGGGCGGCCCGCCGCATCTGGACACCTTCGATCCGAAACCGGAAGCCGGCAATGATTACTGCGGCCCGCTCAATAAGCCGATTGAAACGAATGTGGCCGGTATCCGCATTTGCGAGTTGATGCCTTTGCTGGCAAAGCAAGCGGACAAATATTCGATCATCCGCAGCATGACCCACGGCAATAATGGCCATGAGACCGCCTCTTATATCGTGCAGACCGGGCGCCAGCCAGGGGGCCGGCTGGTATTTCCATGCGTCGGCGCGGTGACTTCGTTGTTCAGGGGTTACGACGGCGGGTATAAGGGATTGATTCCCCCTTACGTCGTATTGACGGAACCGCAAGGCCGCTTTTCCGAAGCCGGTTTCCTGGGGTCGCGCTATAAACCGTTTGCCACCGGGGGCAATCCGGCGCAAACACCCTTTGCCGTGGAAGGAGTGGTTGCTCCAGGCATTACCGAGCAACGCCAAAAGGACCGGCGCGAACTGATGCATGACCTGGACACGTTAGCCAAGACGTTGCCGAACGACCCGCAAATCCTCGCCGCGACGCAGGCCGAGCACATGGCCTACGATATGATTCTCGGTGACGGGGCGAAGGTGTTTGATTTAGCCCAGGAAAAGCAGGAACTGCGGGAACGCTATGGCAAGAGCAAATTCGGGCAATCCTGCCTGGTGGCCCGGCGCCTTGTCGAACGAGGGATTCCCTACGTGACGATTAATTATCCCGGTTGGGACACCCACAAAGAGAACTTTCAGGCCATGCGCCGGCAGTTGCCGGATTTAGACAAAGGGATGGCCACGTTGCTTCAGGACCTCAGCGAGCGCGGCCTGCTCGACAGCACCATTATCTGGTGGGGCGGCGAGTTTGGGCGCACACCCAAAATCCAATGGGAAGCTCCCTGGAACGGCGGGCGCAATCATTGGGGCAAAGTCTTCTGCACGGTCATGGCGGGCGGTGGGTTCAAGGGTGGCCAGGTTGTCGGCGCCTCCGATGCCCGCGGCGAGGAGGTGAAGGAACGCCCGGTTTATCCGGTTGACCTCATTGCCAGCATCTACTCGTTGATGGGAATTGATCCCGCTGTGAAACTGCCCAATCCGGAGGGACTGCCCACCTATGTCCTGCCTTCTCCGGATGAAGGCATTAAGACCGCCGGCTTGTTGAAAGAAATCATGGCGGTATGAATCTGCTGTGTATAAACAAAAGCGGTGGTCGATTCGCCTCTTGTGGAGTGCGCCGGCAAAGCGCAGGGACGATGGCGTTTTCTATATTTTGCGATAAGGGGCCATCTCCAAAGCGGCGTCGCGCTTCGCTTGCCGCCGCACTCCAAAGGACTGCGCCCAAGAACTCTGGTCGCGCCCCGAAGGTCTTGGGAGTGTTGGCGGCTTGGCTCGTGATATCGGCGGGTGCGTTGGTCGCGCAGCAGGCGCCCCACTTGGCTTACGTTTATCCTGCGGGGGGACGGGTAGGCACAACATTTCAAGTCGTGGTCGGGGGGCAATTCCTTGCGGCAATTTCAAACGCGGTTATCAGCGATACGGGGATTCGCGCGACCTTTCTTGAGTTTAACCGGCCCATGAACCAAAAGGAATTCAATGACCTGCGCGAGCGCCTGCAGACATTGCAACGCAAATGGCAGAGTGCGCGCCGCGATGATTCCGGAACTAACGCCTGGACTGCGGCCGACGCGAAGGAACGCGAGCAAATCCGCGAAAAAATTCTCAAAAACCCGCCCAATCGCGCAGCCAACCCGGCGATGATCGACACGGTGACGCTCCAATTCGTCATCGAAACCAATGCCGCCCTTGGCGAACACGAAATCCGGTTGGCCGCTCCGAATGCTGTCTCCAACCCCCTTTGGTTTTTCGTGGGCACATTGCCGGAGACGACCAAACCCGCTTCCAAGGCGGCCAATCCTGACCTGGACCGCTTTCTCGAACGGTTCGGCAAAACACCCGTCAAGGGCACACCCAAATATGAAGGGGCTATTTCGCTGCCCGTGACTGTAAACGGCCAAATCATGCCGGGAGAGGTGGACCGTTATCGGTTTAGCGCCCGGCGCGGCCAGCACCTGATCTTCTCGGCTGCGGCGCGCGCGTTGATCCCTTACCTGGCCGACGCCGTTCCGGGATGGTTCGAGGCCACACTCACCCTTTACGATTCGACTGGAAAGGAAGTTGCGAGCGCGGAACGGTTCCGCTTCAAACCTGATCCGGTTTTGCATTTTGAAGTCCCGTCCGATGGCGAATACACCGTCGAAATCCACGACTCGATCTTTCGCGGACGCGAGGATTTTGTTTATCGCCTGAGCATTGGCGAACTGCCCTTCGTGACGGACATTTTCCCTCTGGGTGGCAGGGCAGGGGAAACGAACACAGTTTCCTTGAGCGGCTGGAATCTCCCGACCCAATCGCTGACCATGGATAACAGCGCCAATCCGCCGGGCTTTATCTTGATTGCCGGGGATTTCCTCAAGCGCGTTCCGTTTGTTTTAGATGATTTGCCGGAGTGCTTAAGTCAGGAGAATTCTTCCGAAACGGCCCAGCCCATGACATTGCCGGTGGTCATTGATGGCCGTATCAGCCGGCCCGGCCAAACCGCCCTGTTCAAATTCGAGGGCCGCGCCGGGCAGCAAATTGTGGCCGAGGTCCTGGCGCGTCGGCTAAATTCGCCTTTGGATTCTGCTCTCGAATTGACGGATGCAGCGGGCAAGCGGCTCGCCTTTAACGACGATTTTGAAGATAAAAGCTTTGGCCTGGAAACCCACCACGCGGATTCCTATATCAAAGCCACCTTGCCGGCGGAGGGTAATTACTTCCTGCGCCTCAGCGACGTACAGGATCAAGGCGGTCCGGCGTTCGCTTATCGGTTGCGCGTCTCCGAGCCGCGACCCGACTTCGCCTTGCGCGTGACGCCGTCCAGTCTCACGGTTCGGGCGGGTATGAGTGTGCCGGTCACCGTATATGCTTTGCGAAAGGATGGCTTCACTAATGCAATCGAGCTGCACCTTCAGGACGCCCCACAGGGATTCTCACTCGCTGGCGCCAGGGTCCCGGAGAATCAGGACAAGGCCCAGTTCACCTTGAAAGCCACGCCCCAATCCCGCACAGGAATCACGAATCTCGTATTGGAAGGCCAATCCGCCGTCGCGGGCCGGAGCATCGTCCATGAGGCCGTGCCGGCCGACGAACGGATGCAGGCCTTCGCCTATTGGCACCTGGTGCCGGCACAGGAACTGGCAGTTTGCGTGGCGGCCAATCCCCGTCCCTTTGCCAGTGACGCGTTGAGAATCCTCAGCGCGACCCCGGTGCGAATTCCCTCCGGGGGCATGGCGCGGGTTCACATCGGCGCGCCCTCCCCCGCATTTGCCAGCCGCTTTGATCTGGAACTGGTCGGCGCGCCCGAGGGCCTCGCTATCCAGGAAGTCTCGCCTGCCGCCAATGGCGTCGAAATCGCTTTCGTCAGCGACAGTGCCAAAACCAAACCAGGCGCTAAAGGGAACCTGATTATTAACATCATACCGAAAAATGCCCGTCTCATCCCCGCCGCCGCGAAGCAGAACCGCAAACGCAATCCGGTTGGCACCCTGCCCGCTATCCCTTTCATTATCATTTCTTCTTCCTGATTTGACAAACTTACCGCCTGACTCGACTTTGTCCCTAACCCAGTCCTGGCGCTTGCGCAGACTGGGCATCATATGCGCCCATTCATTGTTGGCCTTGTTTTGATGGTTCTACTCAGCTTGTTCAGCGCACCCGCCCAAGTCAGCGTATTGACCAGCCACAACGATAATGCCAGAACCGGCCTCAATGCGGCAGAGACCCTGCTCAACACGACGAATGTCAATATGTACGGCTTTGGCCGGGTATTCTCGCAACCTGTCGATGGCCAGGTCTATGCCCAGCCACTTTATGTTCCGAGTGTGAGTATTCCTGGCAAGGGAACACACAATGTTGTCTTTGTCGCGACCCAGCATGACAGCGTGTATGCATTTGATGCGGATTCGAATGCCGGTTCGAACGCGCCGCCGGTGTGGCGCACCAGTTTTATTGATCCCGTTGCAGGGATTACGACCGTCTCACCCGCCGACGCGAGTTATCCCTACGGTGATTGCGGGACATTCTCGGGCGAAATCGGGATTGTGGGCACGCCCGTAATCGACAGCGCCAGTGGCACGCTTTACGTCGTGGCACGCACAAAAGAGCCCACCGCTCCCCCTGGCAACCTTTCTTTGGTTCAAAGGCAACGATTGCACGCCCTGGACATTACGACAGGGGCTGAGAAGCCCGGGAGCCCGATCCTCATCACAGCAACAGTCCCGGGCACTGGCGATGGCGCCAGCGGTGGGATGGTCAGCTTCAACCCTGCGCGCGAGTTGCAACGCTCGGCGTTGCTGGAGAGCGGTGGGGTAGTCTATATCGCCTGGGCTTCGTACTGTGATTTCAATCCGTACCACGGCTGGATTCTAGGCTATGATGCTCAAAGCCTGCAGCAGGTCGGGGTCTTCAATGATAGTCCCAATGGCAGCGAAGGCGGCATCTGGATGTCCGGCGCGGGCCCTGCAGCGGCCCCTGACGGAACGATTTACTGCATCACTGGCAACGGCACGTTCGATACCTCGGCCAATCCACAGGATTTTGGCGATAGTTTCTTGAAGCTTTCCCAGGGAACAGGGATCACACTGACCGATTATTTCACGCCCTATAATCAGGCAAGCTTGGCCGCTGCAGACGAGGACCTCGGCTCTGGCGGAGCAGTGGTTTTGCCGGATTCAGTTGGCAGCCCGGCCCACCCGCACCTGGTGATTGGTTGCGGAAAAGAAGGAAAGATTTATCTGCTCGATAGGGACAACATGGGCCACTTCAACCCAGCGGGGGACACCCAGATTATCCAAACAGTCCTGCTCGGCTCGACCGTCTTTGGCATCCCAGCCTGCTTCAATAACCAAATCTTTTTCCAAGCCGTGGGCCAGCCGCTCAAGGCCTTTGCTTTCGCAAACGGGTTACTGGGAACTTCGCCGGTTTCGCAAGCGGGCGATACCGTTACGTTCCGCGGCGCTACTCCCAGCATTTCAGCCAACGGAACCGCCAACGGAATAGCATGGGAATTAACGCCCACGCCCGCCCTTGGAGTAGCCGCCCTGCACGCTTATGACGCCGGCAATCTGGCCAACAAAATCTATGATAGTTATGCCGCTTTGCAGGCCGGCGCGCCGGATCGAATCAGCTTCGTAAAGTTCGTCGTGCCGACGATTGCCCAGGGCAAAGTTTATGTGGGCGCCGTGGATTCGCTCGCCGTATTTGGGCTGCGCGCCATGATTTGGTCCTTTGGCCGCGGCCCGGTCCCGGGCACAGTCCAGTTTGTTTTTAGCGGCCCGGCAGGATTCAATAATGTCCTGCAAAGCTCGCCTGACTTGGTCCATTGGACCAACCTCAGCACAGGCGCCCCCACCGGCACGGGCACTTTCACCTACACCGACACAGTGGCAGCGGGAAACGCGACAAAGTTTTATCGAGTGTGGGCAGAGTAGAGGTATGCTTTAACGAGTCGCCGTTCAACGCCGAACATCGAACATCGAACGAAACAACGGGCGAGACGCCCGTTTAACCCCCCGGCGAGGACGCCTGCGCTACGCTACAATTTGTTGAATCTTGCTTTCGAAGGCCCATAGCCGCACGATTGATGCATGCCAAAACTGTTTTCCAAAACAGCTCTTTTTTGATACTGCTGGCCTTGGCGGCCGGGCTGGCCGTCCTGTCAGCCCAGAACCCCGCTTCGGATGCAAGACTCTCCCGCTGGGAACCGGAAATCCGGGCGCTCGAAGCCCAAGACAGGAGTAATCCTCCGCCGCAGCACGCGATTCTGTTCATAGGCAGTTCTTCGTTGCGGCTTTGGAAAACCATGGCGCAGGATTTCCCTGGCAAACCAGTGATCAACCGCGGGTTCGGAGGGTCTGAAATACCGGATTCGACCGCCTTCGCGGAGCGGATCATCTTCCCTTACCACCCGAGGATGATTGTGCTCTATGCAGGGGACAATGACCTCGCTGCAGGCAAGACACCGGACCAGGTAGTGGCCGATTACAAGACCTTTGTGCGTGCCATTCGCGCCCGCCTGCCCATGACCCGCATCGCCTTCATTTCCATCAAACCGAGTCTGTCACGCTGGCGTTTGAAAGAGAACATCATCGCCGCGAACCGGGAGATTGCGGCCATGAAAGGGAAAGGACTCGCGTTCATCGATGTCTTTTCCCCCATGCTGGGCCCGGATGGCAATCCGCGCCCGGACTTGTTCAAGCCCGATGGGCTGCATCCCAATGCGAAGTGTTACGCGCTCTGGGCATCGCTGATTAAACCTTGCCTGCCGTAGAGCAGTTTCGCCATCAACTGATGCGTCCCTCCGTCCGAAGCGAGTCGCGTTTAAATCTAAAATCGCATCACTTCGCTCACCTGGTCCAGGAACTTCAACTTCGGACTGGGAATAGACCGCTCGGCCGCCTCCAGGGGACACTTCTCCCCGAAAAGTATTAGCCAGCTTCACGGTTGGGCCACAAAATTGGACACCGGCAAGATTGCGCTCTGCAGCCGGCGCAGGTCTATCAAGTCCGCAGGGCTCTCGGCTCGCTTCCAATAGCTCTCCTTTTTCTTGAACTGCTTTGGCCACCTCCATTTCCAGGATTCGGCGTGGCCGTCAGCGAATGACAACACTCCCGCCTGGCCATGGCGATCGGCCGGCAAGTTCACCCAGCGATCATCTGGCGCCGGCCAGGTCAGGAAATGCGCGTCATCGATGCTGTCCTCGTTCTCATCGATGAACACAAAGAGTTGCGACGGCTGCGGGATGTCGCCGCTCCGCAGCACCGTGCTCTGCACCTCATTGGTCCGCCCGCCCAGACAGCCGCTCATGGAATAACTACGCGTCCGCAAGAGTCCCGAATCCTGCCCGTTGAGGCGCCGAACGGTGGATTTGTCCGCTGGACAATGATACGTCGCCAGCGACCGGTTGTAATCATACTTGAAGAGCAATCCGTTTTGAATCGGGAGCGTGGTGTCATCGTAGGGCGCGCTGCTGAAACCAATCCAGGAATCCGGTGCGCTCCTCCAGACGCCGTTGGTCAGAAGGGATTTATTCGGCGGGACAAAGCCGTTGTGATCGTCCACATACAATTGCCAGCAGGTCTGGAGTTGTTTCAGGTTGTTCAAACAACCCACCCCCGTGGCCTTGGCCTTCGCCTTGTTCAGGGCTGGCAACAACAGCGCCGCCAAAATGGCGATCACAGCAATGACCACCAACAGTTCGATTAAGGTGAACGCTTTGGTCTTCATGGGCTCCTTTGCGCGCGGATGCCCAAGGACCCTTGTGTCAAAACCCCATAGGCGCCGCCCCGCAACTTGCGACGGAGACGCGCCAATCCTCTGATATCGGCCCAAGCGGTCGGCAATACTTTCACCCTGGTATCCGGATCGTCAATCCAGCGCACGGGCACATCGCAAATACGGTAACCGCATTTCTCCGCAACGACCAGCAACTCCGTATCGAAAAACCAGCCGCCGTCCTCCACCAACCCGGGAAAGCGAGCAGTACGATTCCCGGCGCCTTGTCAGAATAATAATGGCGGTGAATCAAAGTCTTATCCGGGGTATTCGACTGGTAGCGATCGATCACAAATGTGTTTTGAGAAACAAGTGCATGAAGCAGGTCCGTCCGAGAGAGCACCATTGCATTATCACCGGACCTCGTGTGGCAGTAACAGTACGAACATATCACGATAAGCCACAGGACAAAAGCGGTGTGCCAGCGGCGGTCCGTTGTCTGACTCATAATAAAAGAATGCAAAGCATGTCAAGCATCACACAATCTACTTAAAAGCCGAAGCGGCCGGGCAGTAGCCGCGCCTCGGGTGTGGATATAGACCACTGGGTTAAGCATGTTATGGAGGGACGTCAGAATCACACGCATTTCGGCTGTATGGACTTGCTGAACGGTTTTACGATTTCGCAAGCAAGTTTTCGCGAGTGGTCTCAACTGACGCGGGGTTTCGTCTGTGAGTCCAGATCGAAAATAGGGCAGCATAACTTCCTATGAGGAAATATAATAGGAGGATTTGTATAAATGAATCCACTGCCATCCCACAGGAAGTTGAAAAAAATGGTTGGAAATTTTGGTAAAACCTGCCACACGGCAGGCAAATGAAAAACAAAAAATTCCAACCGCGTCAAAATTCACCATTGTCCGCCAGCTTTGCAACTATATTCCGAACCACCTGGTGCCCAAGTTAGCCCGGGAAACCGGAGTCGATGAGCAGGCGCGCACCTCTGATGAGTGGAGCCACGTCGTTACTCTGTGCTACGCGCAGGTGACTCACAGCATCGGGTTAAACGATGTCTGTGACGCGCTCCAACTCAACTCCGGGCCCTTGTCGGCGATTCGGGGGGCGACCCCGCCCACGCGCAACAA
>DASYZB010000012.1 GCA_035946615.1 Verrucomicrobiia bacterium | reverse complement strand
CCGAAGGTATTTTAAAGTCACCCAGAGGACCGCTCCTGTGAGTTGGAAAGCTCTTGAAAGCAGCAAAACCGCGCAACACTGCGGAAAACTAAGGTCTGAACCTCCAATAACCTCCCATAAATTAGCGCCAAAATGTCAGTTTTAATAAATCACAGTGAACCGAATGAGTGAAAGCAGCGTCCGAGTTTCGATGAAATTTGCTGCGCGGCTGTTGATTGGCGCGTGGGCCCTTGGCGCGGTCTCGTGCGTTTCGAGAAGAGAACCACCTCTCCCTGAAGCCTCTCCCAACGCCAGTGTCGCGAGGTCCGGCGCTGAATGGCCAGGGCAGAAGCCCGACGGCTCGCTGCTGCTGCCCAATCAATGGTCGCTGCACCCGGCAGGGAAACAGGTTGAGCTGGGAGACTTGCCGATCAACATCGCCACCCATCCAACCGGCCAGTTCGCCGCAGTCCTGCACTCCGGTTACAGCCAGCATGAAATCATCATTGTCGATATTCCTGCCGCCAAGGTCGTCTCCCGAACCAAACTGCATGAGGCCTTTTACGGAATTGAGTTTTCCCGTGATGGGCGCGATCTCTTCTGCAGTGGAGCGGGCGATGAGGTCGTTCATCAATTCGATTTTCATGAGGGACTTTTATCCAATTCGCGCCTCATCAGGCTCCACCCACGCAAGGACCGCGGGGTGCCAGCCGGTTTGGCCCTGGACAGGGGCGCGCGCGAATTGTTTGTGGCGAATGTTTGGGGTAACCGCATCACGCGGGTCGATTTGGCACATCAAGATCACATTTCGGATTTCCTGTTATCCAGCGCCCCGGCGCCCGGACCGGTGCTGCAGGTGCCCTCCCGTGATTTTGATACCGCAGCGGCCCAGAAACGGGCCGAGGCTGCGTTGGCGCGCGTCAGCGCCGAAGATACCTTTCCTTATGCCTGCAGGCTGGACGAAAAGCGGCGGCGCCTCTACGTGAGTCTTTGGGCGCAAGCGGCAATTGCTGTGCTTGATTTGCCCTCCGGGCGAGTGATGGCGCGCTGGCCCGCCCAGGAACATCCGTGTGAGATGGCCCTCACACGCAATGGCCAGCGCTTATTCGTTGCCAACGCCAGCCGCAATACGGTCACCGTCTTCGATACAACCTCGGGCAAGGCAATCGAAACGATCTGGGCGTCTCTCTACCCTCGTTCACTGCCCGGTTCGACGCCCAACAGCCTGGCCCTTTCGCCGGACGAGCGGACACTGTTCGTGGCTAATGCGGACAACAACTTAGTAGCGGTGTTTGATGTCAGCACGCCGGGCAAGAGCCGCTCCCTTGGATTCATCCCGGTGGGCTGGTATCCGACCTCGGTGCGAGTAACGCCCGATGGAAAGCATCTCCTGGTTGCCAATGGCAAAGGCATCACATCACTGGCTAACCCGCTGGGGCCGCAGCCCGGTGTCGCCTCCCCAACCAATCGCGTCGTGCAGTATATCGGGGACCTCTTTCGCGGCACGTTGAGCATTATCGATTTGCCGCCGCGAAAGACTTTCGAGCCCCAACTGGCCGCCTATACGGCACAGGCATACCGATGCAGTCCGTTGCGACGGGACGCCGGCGTCTGGGCCCTTCGCCCGGCAGGCAACCCAATTCCTGCCAAACCGGGCGAAAAGAGTCCTATCAAGTACTGCCTTTATGTCATCAAAGAAAACCGAACCTACGACCAGGTGCTGGGCGATATGCCCGAGGGCAACGGCGACCCCAACCTATGCCTGTTCCCGCAGCGGGTCACGCCGAACCTGCACAAATTGGCGCGCGAGTTTGTGCTCCTGGACAATTTCTACGTCGATAGCGAGGTCAGCGCCGACGGCCACGAGTGGAGCATGGGGGCGTATGCGACGGATTTTGTGGAAAAGATGTGGCCCCTCGATTATGGCCATAATAGGTCCGGCAAATTCCCTTACCCAAGCGAAGGCCATTTCCCCATCGCGTTTCCGGCGGGAGGTTATCTGTGGGACCGCGCCCGAGAGGCCGGCGTGAGTTATCGCAGCTACGGCGAGTTCATTGACAATGCAAGCACTCCGGACCGGCCAAGCCACACGCGCGTGGCGGCTCTGCAAGGCCACTTCGACCCCTGGTATCGCGGCTTCGATTTGGATTATCCTGATGCGAAACGGGCGGACCGGTTCATTGCAGACCTCAAACAGTTCGAGGCTGAGGGGGACATGCCGCGTCTGCAAATTCTACGCCTGCCCAACGACCACACCTTCGGCAGCACGGCGGGCAAGCGCACCCCAACGGCCCTTGTAGCCGACAACGACCTGGCCCTGGGGCGGGTAATCGAGGCAGTGAGCAACTCGAAGTTCTGGCCAGAAATGGCTGTGTTCGTTGTCGAGGATGACGCCCAGGACGGCCCGGACCATGTGGATGCGCACCGGACCACGGCCTTTGTGCTCAGCCCTTACTGCAAACATCGCGCGGTGGATTCGACCCTTTACTCAACCAGCAGCATGCTGCGGACTATGGAACTTATCCTCGGCCTGAGGCCCATGTCCCAGTTCGATGCCGCCGCGCGCCCTATGTTTAACGCCTTTCAACCCACGGCCAATCTGACCGCCTACACGGCGCTGCCCGCTAATGTGGACCTGGAAGAGAAGAATCAGAAGCGCGCCTGGGGCTCGGGCCTAAAGCTGAACTTTGCCCGCGAAGACGCAGTTGATGATTCATTGCTCACCGAGATGGTGTGGCGTTCCGTCCGCGGGGCCAGCAGCGCCGTCCCTGCGCCCGTGCGGGCAGGGTTTGTCTTTTCGCATCCCAAGGAGAAGGATGGTGATTAAAGCTTGGCTTAAACCCGCATATTTCGCAGCCCAGCGGCGGAGATCTCATTGACACCGGGGCTTTAGCCCGGTGGCGCGCGGCCCGGAGAGGATTCGAGCCGTTTCAACGGCTTCTCGCCCCGGGCGGTAAACTGTTGAAACAGTTCAAACGCATAAAGCGAGTCCGTTCACCGGGCTAAAGACCCGATGTTAATGAGACGCGAAATCGAGTATGAAATGGCCAGGGTCAGGCGCCAAACAGGTCCATGATGGGTTTGCCGACGCCATCCCGCGTAACGTAGAAGGGGCGCTTCTCGATTTCGTAGGCGAGCCGTGGAGAGATGCCTACGGCGTGATAGATCGTGGCGTGCAGGTCTTCGATGACCACCCGCTTATCGAGTGTTTTGCACGGGCGTTCGCCCGCAGTGCTGCCATGAACGTAACCGCGTTTGACGCCCCCGCCGAACAGCAGCACACAACCGGCATCGGTGAAATGGCGGTGCATCCCGTAAAACTTCAGGTCATTGATTTTATCCGGCACATCCACCTGGTCTTTGACCCGTTTGTCGGGTTTGCCTTCGATGAGGGCGTCGCGGCTGAACTCGCTTGCCAGCACAATGAGCGTGCGATTCAACAGACCGCGCTCTTCGAGGTCCAACACCAGTTGGGCCACCGGCGCATCGATCTGTTTTTTCATCGCCGCAGCCCGGGTATGGCCGTTTTCGTGCGTATCCCAATTCAGGAACGGGATATACTCGGTGGTGACCTCGATGTAGCGCGCGCCCACCTCGGCCAGGCGGCGCGCCAGAAGGCAGCCAAGCCCAAATCGCCCAATCATCTGCTCTTCATATTTGGCGGCGAAGCGGTCTTCACTGGCGTTAAAGCGCTCGCCCGGCTGGTAACCGGGGACGTACTTGCGGATTTGCTGGATGGGTTCGCGCGTTAAATCGAATGCAGCGGCGGCGGGCGAACTCAGCAGACGATAGGCCTTGTCCATCGAGCGCAGAAGCGATTGGCGCTGATAATCGCTCCCGTGCTGCCCGATGGGCCCGGCGTCCAGCAGTTTCTTAAACAGCTTCTCCCGGTTTTGGAATCGGCTGACGCTCATGCCGCCCGGCGGGCGCACCGCCTCGGCGGCTTCGTCCGGAAACGGTATGTTGAACGGTCCATATTCGCTGCCTAAAAAGCCGGCGGTGGTGAACGCCTTGAGTTCTTCACTCTCACCGACATCCAGGCGCTGGCCGATGTTGACGAACGCAGGCACCACCGGGTTGAGCGGCCCGAGCGTGCGGGCGATGACGGCCCCGATATGCGGCGCGGCGACCGTTTGCGGCGGCGCATAACCGGTGTGCCACTGATATTGATGGCGGGAGTGAAGGATGAAACCAAGGTCGCCTGCAGTGTAAGAACGGATGAGCGTCGCGCGATCCGCGATTGCGGCGACGCGTTCGAGGCCCTGCGAAAACTCGATGTTATCGACGGCGGTCCGGACGCTGGGAAAAGTGCTCAGAAAATCCTTGGGCGAGATGCCTGGCTCAAAGGGCGTATATTTTTTTTGATCGAAGGTTTCCGTATGGGCCATGCCGCCGGCCATCCAGAGCACAATCACGGTATCGGCTGTCGGTTTCGGTTTGGGTTCGAGCGGTTCAGCCGCCAGGGCCTGGCGCGGATAACCCGCAGCCAGGGCCGAGAGCATGGCGCTTGATGCAGTTTTTAGAAAATCGCGCCGGGTCCAGTCGCGTAAAGGGTGCATTGCGTTCATTTCAATAAATGAGTTGAAACTCAGGTTGCATGGTCATGGCCCAGAGCAGGTCCTCGACCCCTTGCGGTTGTGGTGGCGTTCCCAAAACGCCCACCGCCAACTCCTGCTCAGCCGAGGTAGGGCTTCGGCCAAAGGCGCGCCTGTAAAGCAATTCAACCAGGTCTGAGGCTGGTTGCGGGGAATCAACCGTGTGCCACGCGGCTGCTGCCAGAATACCGGCCAGCGTTCGGCCATTCGTCAGTTCCAGGGCCTGCAATGTCGTGGCGTCTGCCGTCCGGGTCGTCACTACCTGGTCGCGAGAAGGTCTGCCCAGAGCCAGCGTCAGCGGGTCGGCAGCCACAAGGCTGCTGCGCACCTCCTCTGTCGCAACGGGGAACTCAGGCTTTTTATACCAGACGGCTGTAATCTCGCCCAGCGCATCGCGGAACTCCTCGGCGGTGAGCCGCCGCACCGCTGGTCCCCTAAAGACGTAATCCTTTGGGCTGGTCTCGCCGAGGTCCACGGCGGGCAGTTGGTAGGCCTCCGAGGTGAGGATGACCTGGATGGTGCGCTTTAAGTCGTAGTGATGGGCGACCAAGTCCTCCGCCAGCCAGTCCAACAGGTCCTGGTCCCAGGCCCGTTGCTCCATGTCATCGACTGGTTCGATCAGGCCGCGCCCAAAGAACCGGGCCCAAAGGCGATTGACTATGGTTCGCGACAGGCGGCCATCTTTGGGGCTGGTGATGAGCGCCGCAAGGCGCTTCAACCGCGCTGGTTTATCGGCTTTGGGGTCTATCTCGCCCAGCTCGGGATAGATAAATCGGGCGGTGGCCATCTGTCCCGTGGGTTTATCGCATCGGAACATCTCGAGCGGGCGGTCGCTATAGACGCACGCCAGCCCATAAGAATCCGAGAGCCTCCAGTCATTAATGAAACTGTCGTGGCAGGAGGCGCACTTGAGATTCACGCCCATGAAGACTTGCGCAATGTTCTGCGCGGCCTGGAGCGGCGGGGATTGGCTGGCATTGACGACCCCGCGCCAGACAATGCCTTTGGTGAAGCCTTCACTGGCGTGGGTTGGATTTATCAACTGGGCCACAAATTTATCGTAAGACAGGTTTGTGGACAAAACAGCAAAGAGCCACCGGGTAATCGGCTCACGGCCCCCGTCGATGAAACCGGCGCCGCGATAATCATTGCGAAGAAGATCGTTCCAGAACGAAAGCCAATGCTCCGCGTAGAGCTGGTCATAGCTCAGCAAACGCCGAACCAACTCGGCCCGGAGCTGCGGGTCCTCGTCTGTGATGGCTTCGCCCGACCCATCCTCCGGCGGCAACAAGCCGATGGTATCGAGATAAACTCGCCGGGCAAAAAGCCGGTCATTCACGTGCGCCGGTGGATTAAAACCGGTCTTTGCAAAATAACGCCTGAGGATTTGATCGATAGGGTTGACACTTGATTCCGCAGAGACAGCGATGCTCGGCGAGCGTGGAGTAAGATTCAACGGAGGCGGTTTTGCGAATGTGATTCCTGCGTCCCAATGCAGGCCCTGGTCAATCCATGCGCGCAAGAGCCCAATCTGTTCCAAGGTCAGCCGCGAGCCTTTCCTGGGCATGATGCGCTCCGGGTCCATTCCGGCGACAAGGTTTACCAACAGGCTTTCACCGCTTTTGCCCACCACCACGGCGGGTCCCGAATCACCTCCCTTGAGCAGCGACTCGCGAGTGTCAATTTGAAGCCCGCCCCGGGTGCGCCCGCGCCCGTGGCATTTCACACAAGAAGCGTCGAAAATCGGCTGGATGTCCTTGCTGAACGACACCAGCCGCGGGCTGACAGCGGGGAGCGCTTGGGCCTGAGCGCGCGACACGGGCGCCAGCGCGATTGGGCAAAACACCAGCACGACCAGAAAGCCGAGCGCGCCACGGATAGGTTTCATTGAGCAAGCCCAATGTAGCGCCTCTAATCCGCAGCGCAAGCAATGCTGAAGAGATTACGGGTGGCGCAGCCGGAAAAACTCGGTTGGAATTGCCGGGTCTGCGATAGGGAAACTCATTTGCGAGTTGGTTCGAGAGGCCGGCACGTCACCCCAGCCGGCGGGATTGCTCAGACCGAGTGTGTTGGTTTGCAGGACCCAACCGGTATAACTCGGCGGCCAGGCAACAGTGAGTTTGGACGCCCACACCAAAGCTGCGATGTTCGTGGCGCTGAACGGCACGGGCGTGGCACTTACCTCGGCTGAGGGGAGGCTCTCGCCGATTTGGTTGGTGGCAGTGAGGATGTAGTAATAGGTGGCGCCGTTGACGAGGCCCGAATCGGTGAAGCTGGCGCCCGCGATTTTATTTGCGAGCGGTGCGTAGGGCCCGCCGCTGGTGTTCGCGCGCTGAATGTTATAGCCGGTTGCCAGGGCCACTCCCTGCCACAACAGCAGCACCTGCTGGTTTGCGGCGACGGCCAAGAACGCTGCCGGCGCCACCGGGGCTGAAGTGGCCACCGGGTAAGCTGGATTGTTGGTCGCGTTCAACCACCAAAGTGCGCTGGTGACGGCGCGCGGATAATGAGGGCCGCCCGCGAAACGGTTGCCTCCGGTCCCATCGGTGGCATCGACCCAGCCTTGATAAGGCCCAGCCTGAATCTGGATGGTGGCATGGACCTGGTCCACCGTGCAGTTCACAGAGTCGTTGGTGATGCCCAGAACGGTTTCGGCCGCGTACTGGCAAATAAAAATCTTGCTTTGCCAGGTAATGAGGTTGGCGCTGGTCATCACCCAGCCCCCGGAGGGAACACCCAGACATCTGCCGGCAACCAGGACGGCCACCAGATGATTTGAAAGTGCCTGGAGCATGGACGCATAAGGGCCTCCGGTCCGGTCGATGGCATTGGTCAGGCCCATTGCCGCCGGATAGGCCAGACCCTCGATCATCGGTGTAATCGCGGCGGTGTCACTGCCATCCAAAAGCGCGGGAATGTAACCTAAGGTGGCATGGTAGCTATTCCAGCGGTTGACGATGGTTTGTGCCGCAACAGCCGCCATACTCTCACAGGTCGCCGCATCAGCCGTGTCGCCGATTCCTGCGAACATTGCGTTCAAGGCCAGGTAACTGGCCCAGTTTCTCACCGCCAGCCTCCCACTGAAAGCCGGTCTCTGGAGCGAGGCATCCAGGTTGTCGTAGGTGGTGATCTCCCCCGAATTGACGTTCTTGGTGATGCCATCACAGGCGGCAGAGTTGGTATTGTCTCTCAAAAGCATCGAGTCCAGGCACGTCCGCAGCAGGGCCGCATTATTAGTGAGCCACGGGTTATCCGCCGTGTTTCTCCAGTACAGCCCAGCGGATAGAATCCAGGCCTGCAGTTCTTCCTGTCCCATGCAGGCCCCGTAGGCTGGGCCTGTGCCGGAAGTGGGCCAGAGGCCCATGTCGTGATAAAAGGAGAAGCCGTGGCTCGACACCTGCATTCCGGAAGTTGAACTGTAAAGCGGGGTGTCGAAGCTGTAGCCGGTGCCAGGGAGCGCGCCCGAAAAGGCATCCAGCACGTTGCGTAATGCCCACGGCTGCATATAGGCATCGTAAAAAGCATGGTCCACCGTCAGGTCGAAGGTATTGATATAGTTGAACCACCCTTCCATTTCCCACCAATGCGCGCCGCCTTGGGGATCGATCAAACAGGCCGAGTCGGCCATGTAAGAATGCAGGGCGTGGCAGGCAAGGAACTGGCGATAGGGGTTCAGCCCGGCGCGGCTCATGACCGTAGCCAGTTGCTGGCAGCGCATCTGGGCGTCGCCAAACCCGGCAAAAGCGGAGTCGATGACACTGTCGATCGAGGAATAGAGGGAGGTATAATAATAGGAACTCGATGTGCGGGAATCCACCACGGCGCTGCGATAGTAAGCGATGACCACCATGAGCGAACGGGTCTGGCCGGCAGGGACGGTGAGGTGGAAAGCGCCGCCGTTGGTCATGCCATCGAGCGCCGAGGCGAGCCGGGCGCCGCTCCACACATCGCAACTCCCGGTTTGCACCGCCAGCGCGGCCTCTCCCAGGGCGAAACCCTGATAGGACCCCTGGGCAAAAGCACTTTGGGTCACAGGCACCGGCAGGCCAAAGTAGAACTCTTCGGAGGTGCTGTTGGTATTTTGGATGGTGAAGACCAGCCAGGTTGCCGGCAGGAAGTAACGCTTCTTATCGCTCAGGGTTGCTGTGCTGAGGTCGGCCATCGCCCATGCTGGCGTATAATGCGTGAAGGCCAGTCCGGCGCCATTGACGGTGTATTCGTCGGTGCATGGGGTGAGGCTCCGTTGGATGCTGGCGTCGGGGAAAAAGCGCGCATTTGTAGAAATGCTCGAGGCCGGCGTGACAAAGGGCAGTACTTGCAATCCGGAGCTGCCCGACAGCCCCATGAGCACCCCGCCGCCGCCAGTGGTCCAGTACGGGTAAACGCCGGAGGAGGTGCCCACGCCGCACGGCTCGCCTTTGTAGCCGTAAGCAATAGTTGAGCAGGCCCCCATCGGCGCATGGTCCACGTTGACGAACACCAACTCATTCGAGGAGAGCAGGGTGTAGGCGGGCAGGGAAGGCATGCCCAACCACAAGGCCAGCGGGACCAACCGCCAAAAACCCGAAGGCCCAAGCCAGGGTAAAGAAGGGCGAAACAATTTCATGGACGGCTAATCAGGAGCCTGCCGCCGGCGAGCAAGATTTGTCTTTACATTTTTTGCCAAAGAATGGGTGTTTTTTGCATTGAGTACGGGTTGCGCGACCTTCCGGTATGAGATCGCCTTTGACAGTTCTGACCTCCTGTGGGATTGTCCCACCATGATTGTAACTCTAGATGACAAGCGGCGGGTGAGCATCCCGGTGGCCCTGGCGCCGGCAACTCCGGGCGACCAATTCGAAGCGAGCTTCGATGCCGATGAGGATATCGTGATTTTCCGGCGCATTAAACGGAAAAAGGGGTGGCTGGAAATCTGGAAGCAATGCCCGGAGCCCATGGACGACCTTCCTGCGCGCCGCAAAGAGATGCCTAAGAGGGTCAGGCTGTGAGCTGGTTGCTGGACGCTGACGTGCTGTCGCAACCGGCGAAGAACCACGGTAATCGCGCCGTAATCGAATGGTTGGAGCGCGAGCAGGACCACTGCTACACAAGCACCGTGGTGCTCGCTCAAATCGCTTACTGGGTCCGGACCAAACAAGGCCGCAAGCGCGCACGGCTAGAGCAGTGGCTGCGCCGAGGTGTCGAAGCTCTCGAAGGCCGAATACTGAGCTTTAACGTCGCCACAGCTCACGTGTGGGCCGACCAGAAGGTTTCCCTCGAACACGCGGGCCAGCCGATGCCAATCGAAGACAGCTATATCGCGGCAACGGCGCGCCGCCATGACCTTACTATCGTCACAGGCAACGACAAAGATTTCCGCCGACCCGGCCTGAAGGTGTTTAATCCCTTCCGCGAGCGCTCGGAAATCTGAGTGGCTTTCCCGCTGGTTTGCACGCCGTATCGTAGTGTGCGAATCTGTGGGCCGCTAGTCAGCGGAAAAGCCACGTTGACGCTCCTGTCGCACTCAATGTAAATTGTTGGCATGCCGGTTGCCACAGCGCCAAAACCACGCCAGAAAGGAAAGCCGATGGGAGAGGTTCGTGTGACGGTGAAGTTGACGAACGGGTCCGACGAAGTGTTGCACCGCCAGCATAAGCTGCCGGCCGCACGAGTGCGGACCTATCAGGCCCAGGCATTGGTTGACACGGGCGCGGTGCAGACAATCCTTCCGCCGGAGGTGGCCAAACGATTGGGTTTAGGAATTCGGGGCCAGCGCATGGCCGAATACTCCAACGGACGAAAGGAGAGCTTCGGGGTCACCGAACCGCTGCTCGTGGAGATTGCGGGGCGCGATACTGTTGAGGAGGCCTTGGTGTTGGGCGACGAAGTGCTCATTGGACAAACCGTGCTGGAAAAACTCGATTTGCACGTAGATTGCACCAACCGGCGCGTCATCCCCAAGCCCGCCCATCCCGACCAGCCCGTAACCAAGGTCAAATAGTTCGGCGGTGAACTCGAGCTTCACCCGGTAGAAACGCCACTTATTACCTCCTCGGAAAACCGGAACGCGAATACGGAACAAAAGCCGAGCACCGAAAGACCCGGACCAAATGAGCCGCCGCGCCATCTCATTAACACCTCGCTTCAGCGGGGTGCGGCCCGCCTCCATCGTGATGGAAAACCGTTTCAACGGTTTGTCCGGCCACTCATGAGCGCCGAAAAAACCATAGACAAGCTTTTGCGCGGTGAATCGGACGCGAACATCCGCTTCGAGGACATAATTCACCTGCTCCAAACGAAAGGTTTTCGCATGCGCATCTCCGGCAGCCATCATATCTTTACCCGGGCCAGCGTTTTGGAACGTATTAACCTCCAGCGCGAAGGGTCTAAGGCCAAGCCCTATCAGGTCAGGCAGGTGCGCAAAATCCTGGCCGAGTACAAACTGCTATGAAGAAAAACAATAACTATGAGATGATCATTTGGTGGAGCGAAGACGACGCTGCTTTCATCGTGGATGTGCCGGAGTTGCCCGGCTGCATGGCCCATGGGAAAACCCGCACTGATGCCATCAGGAACGCGGAGGACGCCATCGCTTTTTGGATAAAGACAGCCAAAGAGGATGGCCAGACCATTCCCGAACCCAAAGGGCGCCTGCTTTACGCCTGAAGGGGCCAAAGCGGTCGCGCTAGCCGCTCAAACTTTTCCATTTCATGAGGTCACCATTGCCCCAGAACCACATACCGATTGAGCATCCCTACCAGGGCGTCCAGCAACGCCTTTCCATCCACCGCCTCGGCCCACGGCTCCACTGCAACTCCTTCCTGCCATGAATACACGTCCTCGTCCGCGCCGGTCCCTTTCCCTATAGCCTTCCCAAACGCCGCCGCCTTCTCGAACAACCCGCTCGCCTCCCCATCCACTCCCTCATCCAACAGCCCCTCGTTCTCCCCGTTCCCATCTTTGGAAAACCCCTCAGGGTTCAGTCTTCAGCCCACCGACCACCGCCCACCGGTTGCACCAAATTGCAGCAAATTGCGCCAAATTGCACTTCGGCCATTTTACCCCAAATTGACTTCCAACAGATTCTGAGTGTTGGCGTCCATAAACTGTGCCCACCAGCGCGCTTCCCCGCTTTCTTCCTAGCCCGCCGCGCGCACCTTTTCCCAGCGGTTTGCCTTGGCTGATTTGAGCACGGCGTCGCATACATACTGGGTCTCGAGCGCCTCGCGGAAGGTTGGACTGGCCGGTTTGCCCTGGGAAAGGCCAAAAAGAAAGTCGGCGAATTGATGCACGAAACTGTGCTCGTAGCCAATCTGAAGTCCGGGGACCCACCATTTATCCATGTAGGGGTGGTCGCCGTCGGTGACATGGATGCTGCGCCAGCCCCGCAGGCGCCCTTCGTCGTGATGCTCAAAGTACTGCAGCCGGTGCAGGTCGTGCAGGTCCCAGGCAATGGAGGCGTGCTCGCCGTTAATCTCGAAAGTATAGAGCGCTTTATGCCCGCGCGCATAGCGCGTGGACTCGAATGTAGCCAGTGCCCCGTTCTTAAAGCGGGCCAGGAACGCGCAGGCATCATCGATGCCCACTTTTTCAACCTTGCCCGTGATGTTATGTTTGCGCTCTTTGACAAAGGTCTCGGTCATTGCATTGACCTTGTCAAAGGGGCCGTTGAGCCACAAAGCGGTGTCGATGCAGTGCGCCAGCAAGTCGCCAGTGACGCCGCTGCCGGCGACTTTGACATCCAGCCGCCATAAGCCCGCCCCTCCCTGCGGCAAGTCTTTGGAGATCGTCCAGTCCTGCAGGAATTTCGCACGGTAATGGAAAATGCGCCCCAGACGCCCCTCGTCAATGAGCTGCTTTGCCAGAGTGACAGCGGGGACGCGACGGTAATTGTACCAAACCATATTGGGCACGCCGGCTTTTTCAATGGCGCGAACCATGACCAGGCCCTGGGCGCCATTCATGGCCAAGGGTTTCTCGCAAAGGATCATCTTGCCGGCCTTTGCCGCCGCCAGAGCGATTTGCTGGTGCATGTCGTTGGGACAGGCGATGTCGATCAGGTCGATGTCCGGGCGCGCCACGAGCTTGCGCCAATCGGTTTCCTGAGATTCATAGCCCCAACGTTGGGCAAAGGGTTTCAGCTTGGCTGCGTCGCGTCCGCACACGGCCCGCAACGCTGGCCGGCGGGGGAGCTCGAAGAAATTTGGGGCCTTGCGGAATGCGTTCGAGTGGGCGCGCCCCATGAACCCGTAGCCGATAAGACCTATCTTCAATTCGTTCATAGCGTGCTTGTGGCCGACAGCAAATCCGGTCGGCTGGATGGAGGCAAGCGGAATCAGCGGCGAATAAGCGAATGCCGCAAATTGCCGCAAAAGAACGGAAGGATCGCAAAGAAGAAAGCAACCAGGAAGGGTTGCGTTCTTTTGCGGCGGGTTAAGCAGTCCCAGCGCTCCGGGGCAGGGAGAAGAAGAAGGTCGCGCCTTTATCGAGTTCGCCTTCGGCCCAGGTCCGGCCCCCGTGGCGATGGATGATGCGCCGGACATTGGCCAGGCCCACGCCGGTGCCCTCGAATTCAGCCGCCCGATGCAGGCGCTGGAATACCCCAAACAGCTTATGAACGTAACGAATGTCGAACCCCACGCCGTTGTCTGCGACGAAAATGATCTCCTCATTGTTGTTGCCCTTTGCCCCGATTTCGATGCGGGCCAGCTTGCGGGTGCGCGTGTATTTGAGGGCGTTGCCAATTAAATTGAGCATCACCTGGCGCAGCAGGGCGGGGTCCGCTTCAACCTGCGGGAGGTCTGTGAGGACCCATTCCACGTTGCGGGCTTGGGCTTCCTGCTGCAGGTCGCGAATCGCGCCCTGCGCGAGCGCCGCGAGGTCCACTCGAGTTTTCCTCAATTCAGCCCGGGCGGTCCTCGAGAACGCCAGGAGGTCGTCAATCAGCCGCCCCATCTGCCGGGCCGAATCGGTGATTGTTTCAAGATGACGCCGGGACTCCTCATCCAGCCGGGCGGTCCTGCCGCTGCATAAAATCTCGACGAATCCTTCGATGTGCCGCAAGGGGGCGCGCAGGTCATGCGAGACCGAGTAACTGAAGGCCTCGAGCTCGCGATTGGCCGCTTCGAGTTCCGCCGTGCGCTCCGCCACACGCCGCTCCAAATCCAAGTTCAACCGGCGGATTTCCTCTTCGGCCTGCTTTCGCTCGGTGATGTCGTGCGCGATGACCTGCGCGGCGGATTTGCCGGCGAAGATCAGCGGGGCGGCGGCCAGTTCGACATCGACTTGCAATCCATCGAGGCGCAACATTTTCTGTTCGGCGAATGGAACGGGTTTGCCTTCCTCTCGCATGCCGCGCAGCCGTTGCTGCAACGTTTTCCAATCCTGCGCCGGCATGATGTCGCGCACGGGCCGGCCAAATAACTGATCGGCATTGGCAGCCCCCAGCAGTTTGACGCCGGCGGAGTTGATAAAGACGATGCAATCCTCGGTTTGGACGTAGAGTGCGTCAGGGGAAATCTCCACCAGGCTGCGGTAGCGTTCTTCGCTCGAAAGCAGCGCTTCCTCGGCATGCTTGCGCTGGAGCCGAAACTCGGCCTGGCGCAGCGCCCGGTGCAATGCCGGGGGAAGGGAGGCCAGGTGATGCTTGAGCACAAAATCGGCCGCGCCGCTTTTGAGCGCCTTAATAGTCATTTCTTCGCCCAGGGAGCCGGTCACAAATATGAAGGGGACATCCGGTGAGTTCTGTTGGGCTATGGACAAGGCGGAGAAGCCGTCAAAGGCTGGAAGGCCGTGGTCCGAGAGGATGACCGAGGGCTGGAAGCGCTCGAGTTCTCGCAAGAACCCCTCCTCCGAATCGACCCGCTTAAAGCAGAAATCAAATCCCCCCTCCTTCAGGGTATGCTCGACCAACGTGGCGTCATGGGCCTCGTCTTCCACCATTAAAATGCGCAATTTCTTTTCGATAAGCCTGATATGACGTAATCGCGTACTCTACGCGCCGAGTTCCTGCCCCCAAATGGGGTAAAGACCTCACTCAAAGATAATGCGCTTGTCAAACCGGGCAAGTTCAGGCATATCCCTGGCCATGATCTCTCGCCTGATTTGCCTGTGTGGAATGCTGCTGGCTTTTGGGTTAAATGCCCAGGGTCTTAAGCTGCCTTCCCTCACAATCGCGGGCACGACATACACTAATGTGACGGTGCTGGGGGTCAATACAACCGACATCTATTTCAATTACGACGGCGGCATCGCCAATGTGAAGCTCAAGTATTTACCCGCCGATTTGCAGAAACAGTTCCATTATGATCCCCGGACAGCGGCCAAAGCGGAGGCAAAACAGCTCGACGAGGATGCCCGCTATCAAAGTTTTATAGCCTCGACTGCGGCCGCAAACGCAGAAGCAAAGGCCGCTTCAGCCCAAGCTTTGCCTCAGACTTCTGAACAGAGCCTGGCCGACCCCGTCTCGGACCAGTCGCCGATCGGCAAAGCAGCTCCGCCGCTTAAAATCGACCGGTGGCTGCAGGACAAGCCCGACCTTGACGGCAAATTCGTTCTTGTCGCTTTTTGGGCGCCATGGAGTATTCCATGCCGAAAGGCGATCCCGGAATGGAATGCCCTTCAAAAGAAGTTTGCCGATAAATTGGTTGTAATCGGAGTCAGCTCCGGTCCCGAGAGCGATGTGACGGATATAACCGATCCTAAGATCGCTTTCCCGCTGGCAATTGATACCAAGGGAAAATTGATTGAAGCGGCGGGCGTGACCAGCCTTCCCTGTGTGCTTCTGATCGATTCCAAGGGCATGGTCCGCTACCAGGGCCACCCAGGCGCCATTACAGAAAAGAAGCTTCAGGAAATCTTTTCCGAGTCGGAGTAAAGAACCTCTCTGTTAGAGCTTGGTTTTAGATTCCGTGACAGGCGCTAATTGCGCCTGCGCAGCACCAAGGGCTCACTCAAGTTCCCGAAGCGGTCAAGCGCGCGTAGCGCGATTACCGTTGGCAACGGCTGGCCCAATGCGCAGGAGACTTCCCAACCAGGCAGAATCCGCGTCGTCCAATTCTGGCCGGTGCGGGTCTGCAGAAGCCATAACCAAGCCTTTTGCTGGGTCGCCGGCCCCCAGCGCGCTTGGACTTCACCACCGCGAGGCGCGATGGTGAGCGCCGGTTTTTGCGGTCTGGCGGACTCCAGCCACGGCATGGAAGGGACCAGGGCGGGCTGCGCATAGACCTCGCGTTCCAAAGCCGCATCCAAGGCCTCATTGCGCATTAGGGCCTTCATATCCCAATGTACATGACCGCCCACGCCGGGCTGTCTGCGGGTCAGGCGGATTTGCTCGATGATCTCCTCCGGTTTCCAGCGGCGGCCCACTTTGGTCGTATCCAGGCCGGGCGCAAGCAACCGGCCCTTTGTATTCTGCCCCGCCCACCAGCGCAGAAGCACCGGAAAACTTTGCTCAGGCGGCTCGATGCCCCAATAGAGCTGTGGCGCGAAATAATCGACCCACCCGTTCATGAGCCATTTGCGCGAGTCGGCATAAAGTTTTTCATAAGGATCGAAGCCCTGGATTTGAGGGGGATTGTGCGGACGCCAGATGCCGAACGGGCTGATGCCAAATTTGACCCACGGCTTGGCTGCCTTAATCGACTGATAGACCGCATGAATAAAGCTGTCCACATTCTCGCGCCGCCAGTCCTCGCGATTGAGCTTGCCGCCTTGTCCATACTTGCGCCAGCTCGCGCCATCGGGGAAATCGAGTTCTTTGCCCGATGCATCCTGCTCTTTGTAAGGATAGAAATAATCGTCGAAATGGACGCCATCGATGTCGTAGCGCCTCACCACGTCCATGACGACCCGCAGCGAGTAGGCCTGCACCTCCTTTTCGCCCGGGTCCAACCACAAGGATTTTCCATATTGGCGGACCATTTGCGGATGGGTCCTGCTGACATGGTTGGGCGCAATCGGTGATTTGGCGAGCGCTTGCCGGGCGCGATACGGATTGAACCAGGCGTGCAATTCCAGCCCGCGCTTGTGCGCCTCCTCGATGGCAAAGGTGAGCGGATCATAAAATGGCTCGGGCGGTTTGCCCATCGTCCCGGTAAGATACTCAGACCATGGCTCGATGGATGAGGCATAAAGGGCGTCGCAGGTCGGGCGCACTTGAAAAATAATCGTGTTCAGTTTCAAATGAGCGGCGCGGTCAAAAATGGCCACCAACTCGGCTTTTTGGCGGGCGGTGCTCAGGTTGTTGGTCGATGGCCAATCGATGTTGGCAACGGTAGCCACCCAGGCGGCCCGCATCTCGCGCATAGGGTTGGGAGGCATTTCCGAGGAGGGCTCGTAAGTGAAAGTCTGGGCGGCGCGCCCCGCCGCCACGCTTCCGATGGCGGCAACGGCTATTGCCAGAAGACCAGCGCGCGAAGTTTTCATTAAATTTACTTGAAATCAGGGCCTGGATTAGGCAATAATGACCTGACAGACAAGAAAGCATAGCAAAACAGCGGAAACTGGCACAATTCAAATCTCGGTTCCTCACCAATTAGTTGTGCTCCGACGCTGACGGTGCGCTGTATATTGTGGTTTTTCGCTTTACTAAATTAAGCGAGTATGCTCTCTTTTCTCAAATATCATGTATCTGAAGAATCTAACTGTTTTAGGGTTCAAATCATTTGCAGATAAGACCGCCCTGAACTTTCAGCCCGGTGTAACGGCCATCGTGGGCCCCAATGGGTGTGGTAAGTCGAACGTCTCAGACGCTATACGTTGGGTACTGGGCGAACAGTCCGCCAAGGCCTTGCGTGGTGATGAGATGGCCGATGTGATTTTTAACGGCACCGATGGCCGCAAACCGCTCGGCATGGCTGAGGTGTCTTTAACCATCGGCGGAGTCGGGGAAGAACGGCTGCATGCGGCGGGAGTGGAGATTGCCTATGACGAGGTCACCCTCACCCGGCGGGTTTTCCGGGATGGCGGCAGCGAGTATTTCATCAATAAGACCCCCTGCCGGTTGAGGGACGTGCAGCAGTTGTTCATGGGTACCGGCGTGGGGAGGACAAGCTACAGCATCATGGCCCAGGGGAACATTACCCAAATCCTTTCGAGCAAACCGGAAGACAGGCGGATGATCTTCGAGGAGGCCGCTGGAATCACGAAATACAAGGCGCAGAAGAAAGAGGCCCTGCGCAAGCTGGAATACACCGAGCAGAACCTGGTGCGGGTCGAGGACCTGGTCCGGGAAGTCAAACGGCAAATCGGCTCTTTGCAGCGCCAGGCAGGCAAAGCCCGCCGATACAAGCAACTCTCGCTGGAGTTGCAACATCTGGACACACAACTCGCGCGCCACCAATTTGATGTGCTCCAGCGAGAAATCCAGGAACGGCAGGCCGCCGCCGAGGCTCTGCGCAATGAAATCGAATCCGGGTCAGCGCAAGTCTTGAGGTGTGAGGATGAAATTGCCCAACTTCGTGAACGTCTTGCGGCTTTGGAGCAGGAGATCGGCTCCCGGCAGCAGCGTGGTCTCGAATTGAAAGGGGATATGGACCGACACGAGAGCCGGATTCAGTTCAATGAGGAACGATTGCGCGAATTGGCCGCGCAGAATACCCGGGCCTTGGCTGAGATTGCCCAGGCGGAAGAACGTCGTCACATTGCGGACCAGGAGTTAACGGCTGTTGCGGCCAAGCTCGATCAGTCCCAGGCTGCATTGGCCGGTCATCAAGGCACTTTGAGTGTACAGGAGGCTGCTCTTCGCCAACTCGAAGCCGACGTGCGCGCCTGCCAGGAAGCACTGCGCCAGGCGCAGGCGGATGCCTTTGCCGCTGCCCAGGATTTAACTCGCGTGCGCAATGAACTCACCGCGTTGGACCTCCAGAAGCAGGGCAATACCGTGCGATTGGAGAAACTCTCAGCCGAGAAGATTCAGCTTGAAGAGGAGCGAACACGCCTCGAGACGCGCTTGCAGGAATTCGCAGCGGATGTGCAGGCCGAGAAACTCAACGCGCAGAACCAGCAGGGAACGGTCCAGCAACGGCAGAACCGGTTGCGCGAACTCCAGGAAGAGCTGCGCCGGGCAACGGTCGAGCAGGACCAACTGTTGCAACAGCAGGCCGAAAAACGCTCGCGCCTGAACGTCCTCGAGCAGCTCCAGGCCGGCCACGAAGGTTTCAGCGAAGGCTCGCTCGCTGCCCTGAAACAATCCCGCCACGTTTTAGGTTCGCTGGTGGATAAAATTCGCGTCCCGAACGAATTCGTCACGGCCATTGAAACGGCCCTAGGCCATCACCTGCAGGTCGTCCTGACCGAACAGCCCGAGTCGGCCCACGAGATTCTCAACGACCTGAGCGCTAACCGGCTGGGACGCGCGAGTATCGCCCCGCTCGCCTTCATGCGCAATGGCAATGCGGCCACCAGCCCATCTGGCCCGATTCAGAATCCCTCTTTGAACGGTGTTCCCCTCGAAGCCGTGTCGGTCGTCGAGGGAGAAAGCGCTGTGCAGCCTTTGCTCGAACGTCTGCTCGGCCAGACCCGCATCGTGCGCGACTTAAATGCGGCCACTGCGGCTTGGCAGCAGAGCCACGGTGCTTTCTCTTACGTAACCCTCGCGGGCGAGCTGCTCAGCCGCCATGGGATTTATACTGGCGGCCATGCGAACGGCAATGGCAACGGCAAGGGCGCTGCCTCGCTCCTGGCCAGAAAGAACCAGATTGCGGATTTGCAGGCCGTGCTCGGCCGGCTGCAGGAGTTGATTGCGGAAACCAGCCGCCGCAAAGGCTCGTTGCAAAGCGAGCAGACCGAATTGGAAGCGGGCCTGCAACAGGCCCAGACGGACCTGCGCGCCCAGGAAGTCGCCATCGCGACCCATGAAGGAGAATTCAACGCATTGCAAAACTCGCGCCGGTTGCTGCACCAGAAAATCGACACGGTGGTATTTGAGGTCCAGAGCCTGGCGGCCCAGGAACAGGAGGGCCTTGAAAAGCGGTCTTTACTTGCTACACGGGCGGGTGAATTGGAGACGCGTGAGCAATCTTGTCAGGCCCACGTTACCCAAAGGACAGCGCAGTTGGAGAGTTTGCGCCAGCAACGCGATGCCGCCAATGCCGGCCTCACCGAGAGCAAGGTCGCCCTCGCCACTGAGGAGCAGATGTGCGCCTCGTTCAGGCAACAAAGGGAATCCCTGGCGCAGCGCCTGAGCGAGCTGACTCAGATGATACAGCAAAAGCGAAACGAGACCGGCTCGTTTATCGGACGCAAGGAGCAGGCGGAATCCGAAATCCAGGATTCGCGCGCGCAGATTGCGGGGTTGCAGCACGACCGGGAGAAAGTGAACGTCGAGTTGGGCGAGTTGTTGGCCCTCAAGCACGACCAGGAACAACAGATTGGCCAACGGGAAGAGCTGTTGCGCGAGCAGCGCCGCGTTTTGGGCCAAACCCAGGAACGCCGGGGCAGTCTCGAAGTCGAGTTGGCCCAGAAGAATATGGCCGTGCAGAACCTCCGAGAACGGGTTCAACAGAAATATCATCTGAACCTGGACGACATCCGCAGCGAATGCATCACGATTACCTTTGCCGATGAAGGCCCGGCCCGGGTGCATGTCATGTCCCCCGAGGAGATGGCAGCGGCAGGTGGCGCAACCGATTGGCAAGCGGTGGGGCAACAGATCGAGACGTTGCAGAAACGCCTTGATGAGATCGGCCCGGTCAACCTGGTGGCTATCGAGGAATACGAGGAAACCGAACAGCGCTATCAATTCCTGAGCAAGCAGCACGAGGACCTCGTCCAGGCCAAGGCCCAATTGCTTGAAGTCATCAATCGCATCAACACCCAAACCCGCGAGATGTTCCGCGAGACCTTCGAGCAAATCCGCGCCAATTTCCGAACGATGTTCACCGAGGTTTTCGGCGGCGGCAAAGCCGACCTCGTCCTAATGGATGAAAACGACCTGCTCGAAAGCGGCATTGACATCGTCGCCCGCCCGCCCGGCAAACAGTTACAGACGATTTCTCTTCTCTCGGGCGGTGAGCAGACGATGACGGCTGTGGCGCTGCTCTTCTCCATTTACCAGGTCAAGCCCAGCCCATTCTGCGTTCTGGACGAACTGGATGCGCCTTTAGATGAGTCAAACATCAACCGGTTCATCCGCGTGCTGCAGCGGTTCATCGAGAATTCTCAATTCATCATTATCACGCATAACAAACGCACCATCGGCATGGCCGATGTGCTCTATGGTGTCACCATGCAGGAACACGGCATCAGCAAGATTGTCAGCGTCAAATTCCACAAGTCCGATGAGCAGTCGAACCTGCAGCCGCCGGCCGCGCTCGAAACCCCCGCCACAACGCGAGGCATCGACGCGGAGGATGACGCCGCGCACAACCGGGACGAGACAATCGAAGTGGTCATGGCGAAGTAGGGGAAGGCTGACTTAACTGCACGGTAACATTAAAGCCGGAATTTTACGCCGGCATGCCAGCCATCCGGGCCGGCATCCAAACTCAGGGCTTCTTCAACCTCGTCCACCTGGAAACAATGACAAAGGTGGATGTATTTGTACGCTGACGCGACCCTTTTGCCCAATCCCAATTCGCTCGCCGCCAGAAAAAGTCCGTAGGCCAAACATCTGCCCTTGAGCTTTTTTTTGCGTCGGCCGAAGACACCGTCCCCTTACCAAACTTGATTGGTATCGAAAGGGCGGAGAAATATCAGACCGCCAGTGGCGTGACGTGCTCGGCGTGGTCAAAATCTCCCCTTCGGAAGGGGAGAGGGAGAAGCATCGTCAGATTTAAGATTTAATTCATGTCAGGGACTCCTGAGTTTATAGTAACGCCCTGGCTTCATAGGCCAACAGCACCACGCCATTGACATAAAGGGCGGCCAGGGCGTCGTCGATGGTGATGCCCCAGCCGCCCGGCAGGGCCTGGCTTTGGCGCACCGGCCAGGGTTTCGTCACATCGAACAACCGGAATAAGGCAAAAACCACGAGAGTCAGAGGCCAGCAACGCCCGGAAAAGAAATAGCCGGGTTCAGGCAGGGAGCCGGTTTCTCGAATCTGGATGAGCACCCAGGAAAAGAAGCAAATCGGCATCGCTGCGATCTCATCGAGGACGACAGAGCCCGGGTCCTTCTTCCCCAGAAGCTGCTCACCGATGCCGCAAAGCCAAACTGAAACCCCAAGGCCCGCAATCGTTCCGGTGACCAAGGCCCAAAAGCTCCCCGTAGCCAGCAGTAGCTCGAACCAGAATACCCCAAGCACCGAGCCAAAGGTCCCTGGCGCAACCGGGATGCGGCCCAGTCCGAATCCCTGGGCCACCCAAAGCAAGAATTCATCCAGCCAATCGGCGGAGGATTGGACAACGTTGCTTGGCAGGCCCTTTGCCGTCAGCAGGACCAGCACCAGCAGCACAATCAAAATGATTTCGGTCAGGGACATGGCCGCTCATCACATGTCGTCCAGATAAAGCCGGCGATTCCTCCACAGATACAGCCATCCTGAGACGAACGTGAGCAATACAGCCACCCATATTGAAATCTCCGCAACCCACCCCACCCAGGATGCATGGAAAATCTCAAGGCCGAACACCGTTTTGCCCGCAGTGCCCCATTGAAGATAGCTGTGCAGGACGAGGATCGAAATAATGGCGACGATTTGTGAAATCGTTTTGTGTTTGCCATAGCCTTCTGCGGCCAGCAGGACGTTTTTGGAAGCAGCCAGCAAACGCAAGCCGGTAATGGCCAACTCGCGGGCCACAACGATGACCACCATCCAGGCGGGCATCCAGTTCAACCCGACAAAAGCAATAAAAGCGGAGCAGACCATGATCTTGTCTGCCAGGGGGTCCATCAGAATCCCGAAGTTCGTGATGAGCCGGTCGCGCCGGGCAATGTAGCCATCCAGAAAGTCAGTAATCCCCCCGGCGATAAACAATCCCAAAGCGACGGTTTGATGGAATGGCACGCCCGAAAACATCACTGCCAGGAAGGCAACCGTCAGGACAAAGCGCGAAACGGTGAGCTTGTTCGGCAGGTTCATTGAGGTCTCAGGCGGCAGCCACCAGGGGCGAACTGGTTCTCAGCCGCGAGGCGGCCCAGCGCAACATCCGTTCTGTGGCCTCCCAGCCCACACAGGCGTCGGTGATGGAAAGGCCGTAGCGCAGATTGGACGGGCTGCTGGGGAAAGGTTGATTGCCCTCTTCCAGGTAGCTCTCCAGCATCAACCCAATCAGGGCCTGGTTGCCAGCGGCCCGTTGCTCGACGGCGCTGCGCCAGACTTCCTCCTGGCGGGTGTGTTGTTTTCCGGAATTCGCGTGGCTGCAATCGACCATCAGCACCGGCGGCAGGCCGGCGGCTGCCAGTTTTGCCTCTGCGTCGCGCAGGCTGGCGGCGTCGTAGTTTGGCCGGGAGCGGCCACCACGCAAAACCAGGTGTCCCACCGGGTTGCCTGTCGTGCGGATAATGCTGGTAATCCCCTCCTGGTCAATCCCAAGAAAACTGTGCGATGCGCGCGCCGAGAGCATAGCGTCCAATGCAATTTGCAAACTGCCGTCGGTGGCATTTTTGTAGCCTACTGGCATCGAGAGGCCGCTGGCCATCTCCCGATGAGTCTGCGATTCGGTCGTGCGCGCGCCAATGGCGGCCCAAGTCACCAGATCATCGATGTACTGCGGAATGATAGGGTCGAGAAACTCCGTTCCAGCGGGCAATCCCATTGCCGTGAGTTCCAGCAACAGGCGCCGCGCCTTCTTTAATCCATATTCGATATCATAGCTCCCATCCAGGTGCGGGTCGTTGATTAAGCCCTTCCATCCAATGGTGGTTCTGGGCTTTTCGAAATAGACCCGCATGATGATCTCCATCTGACCTTGGAGTTCCTGGCGCAAGGCGCTCAGGCGGGTGCCGTACTCCAAAGCGCCATCCAGGTCATGAATCGAGCAGGGCCCCACGACAGCCAACATCCTGGGGTCGCGCCGCTCCAGGATGCGCGCGACCACTTCACGTCCGGCCACTACCGTGCGGTTGGACGCTTCGGTTGCCGACACTTCCGCCTTAAGCGCGCGCGGGGTTAACAACCGCACGGCTTCTTTTACTCTAAGATTCTGGGTCGGGCGCATCGCGGGGAGTATAACCAGAGGCTGTCCCAGCGAAAGCCTGGAATCGCGGGTTGCTGCGGGCTTGCAACCGGGGCCCGGCGAAGCTAATCTTTCCACCGCCTCACTATGGACTATGAAGTGCTTCATTATATAAGCGGCGAAGAGGTCCACGCGGGCGACCGGGTGGAGCATCAGGGCGCCTTTGCAACCGTCGTTTTTGTCAGCAATGGTGAATCCGAGGAATTCGCTCCCGGTTTCGAGGACTACTCCGGGACGGAGCGCGGTGTTACGATTTCCGATGATGATGGCGGTGTGCGCTACATCGGCGAACCGGATGAAATGCTGACGTTTGTGGATCGGGGCTAACCCCCGCGGGACGAGCCGCGTTTGAAGGATGTGACGGGCGTTGCGGTTTTTATCAAACACCTTGTGGCGCTCCCGGGCACGGATTTGACTTATGAACAGGGCTTTTAAAGCGGTCGCGTATCTTGTCCTCGCATTGTGCGTGGCAGGATTTGGCTACTATTTTGGCCACGAGCATTCGCGGGTGGTTCACGAGACGCCCGGGGCCTCGCGCTCGGAGATGATGGCATTTCTGGGGGCGTTTCTCCTGGCGTTAATTCTCCTGGGCTGCCTGTGCGCTTACGATCTCTCCCATTTCTTTGGCGGACGCGCCGAGCAATGGTTTCTGCAGGGTGGCCGGCCCGTCGAACCCGGCCCAGAACTCGATGAGGCAGAACGCATCCGCAAGGAAGGCAATCCGCTGGGGGCTATCCAGGTGCTGCGCGATTACTTGCAGCAACACCCCGATGGTTTGCACGCCATGTCGCGCATCGCCGAGATTTATAAAAATGATTTGGAGAACTATTTGGCCGCCGCCTTGGAGTACGAAGAGTTGCTCAAGCACAAGCCGCCTGCAGAACAGGCCGCCTGGACCGCCCTGCACCTGGCCAAGCTCTATGGCCGCCTTAATGAACCCGAAAAATCCATGGCCCTTTTGGAGCGCATCGAAAAGGACTTCGGCCAGACTGTCGCCGCTCGCCGGGCCAGGGCTGCCCGCAATCAACTGCGCGCGATGGGCGACGAACCGGAACCCGAGACCTAACCGTGTCTGAATCGTACATACAGAACCTGTTTGCCCAGCGCATTGGGGGTAAGCAATATGGCAAATCCCACGCGATCTACAAATTCGAGAAGATCAAACGCGCCCGGCGCGCCGCCATGCTGGCTCATCCCGAGCGCGAGATTCTCGACCTTGGCGTGGGCGAACCGGATGAGATGGCGTTTCCTGAGGTGGTTGAAAAGCTCTGCAGTGAGGCCCGAAAACCCGAAAACCGCGGCTATGCGGATAATGGAGACGCAGTCCTGAAACAGGCCGCGGCGCGTTACCTGGAACGAGTCTGCGGGGTAAAGGACATCAATCCCGAAACTGAGGTGCTCCACTCGATCGGGAGCAAGGCCGCGTTATCCATTTTGCCGGCCGCCTTGATAAATCCGGGTGATTATGTGCTCATGACTACCCCGGGTTACCCTGTGTTCGGCACCCACGCCAAATACTACGGCGGTCAGGTTTATCAGTTGCCTTTGACAGAGCGGAACCAGTTCCTGCCGGATTTGCGCTCGATCCCTGCCGAGGTCCTGAGCCAGGCAAAGGTCCTGGTTCTGAATTATCCGAACAACCCCACGGGGGCTGGAGCCACTCCGGCCTTCTTCGAGAAGGCGGTCTCTTTTGCCCAGGAGAATCGCCTGGTGATTGTGCATGATGCGGCCTACGCAGCGCTCGTATTCGACGGCAAGCCCATGAGCTTCCTGGTCACGCCCGGGGCAAAGGAGGTCGGTATCGAGCTGCATTCGGCGAGCAAGACGTTCAACATGACCGGCTGGCGCTGCGGGTTCGTCGCCGGAAACGAACTGCTGGTCAAGGCCTACGGCGACATCAAGGACAACACCGATTCGGGGCAGTTCCTGGCTATTCAGCACGCCGCTGCTTATGGATTTGAGCACCCAGAGATAACCGAACAAATCGCCGCGAAGTATTCGCGCCGCATGAATGGACTGGTCGAGGTCCTGGCCCGAGCGGGTTTCAAGGCGCGCAAACCACCAGGCTCCTTCTTCCTCTATGTGGGCGCGCCACGGGCTGCCATTTCAGCGGATGCGAAGCGAATCGAATTTAACAATGCCGAAAAGGTCTCCCAATGGCTGATTTCCGAGAAGCTGATTTCGACTGTGCCCTGGGATGATGCCGGAGCTTACTTGCGGTTCAGCGTCACGTTTGTTGCCAAAGACCTGGCCGAGGAAAGCCGCATCCTGGGCGAGATCGCCCGAAGGCTTGAAGATGTCCGGTTCGAGTTTTAAAACTGGAGCAGTAAGTTAGAATATGATTGCTCCGCAGTGGGTGATGGGTGTTGTGCTGGTGTTGTTAGCGGCCCGATGGGCTTCGCAACTTGGGCTCGAGCGTTTGAACCGCCGGCACGTCTTGGCGCGAGCTCATGGGGTCCCCGAGGCCTTCAAAACGGTCATCGATGAGCCGGCTTATGCCCAATCTGTGCGCTATACCCTGGCTAAAAGCCGCCTTCACCAGGTGGAACTCAGCTATGATGCCCTTCTCCTGGCCATTGTGCTCTTCAGCGGCATCCTGCCATGGTGCTTAGCCTTTTTTATCCGCAGATTTGGCCCCTCGGCCTGGGCCATGGCCGCTTGCCTGTTTCTAATCGGCCTGCTCTTATCGCTGACTAACCTGCCCTTCGATTGGTATGCCCAATTCCGCCTGGAAGAACGCTTCGGATTTAACACCAGCACTCAAAGAGTGTGGTGGACAGATCGGGTCAAGGGCCTGTTGCTGGCCTTGATTCTCGGTTATCCACTGGCGCTGTTGATACTGAAGCTAGCCGAGTGGACCGGTCGATGGTGGTGGTTTTGGGCCTGGGGAGCGCTTCTGGGCTTTCAACTTGTGATGGCTGTGCTGGCGCCCATTCTCATCCTCCCTTTATTCAATAAATTCACACCCCTTTCTGAAGGCAGCCCGCGCCAGCGGCTGTTGGCTCTGGCGGCGCGCACCCATTTTCCCGCCCGAAAAATCCAGGTGATGGACGGCAGTAAACGCTCCCGCCATTCCAATGCCTTCTTCACCGGGTTTGGCCGGTTCCGGAAAATCGTCCTGTTCGACACGCTTATGCAGCAGTTGACCGAGCCTGAACTGGAGGCGGTTCTGGCTCACGAAATCGGGCATTACAAAAAAAAGCATATCCTCAAACTCCTGGCCGGTTCGGCCTTGGTGTCTCTGGCAGGGTTTTATCTTCTGGGATTACTGGCGCAAGCAAGCTGGTTTTATAGCGCTTTCGGTTTTGTGCCGGGCAACATTGCCCCGGCGCTGTTGTTATTCGCGCTATTATCAGGAATCGTTACGTTTTGGTTTTCGCCCTTGGCCCATTGGTGGTCGCGCCGGTATGAATACCAGGCAGACGCCTTCGCAGTGCGCGTTCTCAACGAGACCCGTTCCCTGGTGGGGGCATTGCGCAAACTCAACGAGCGAAACCTGTCCAATTTAACCCCGCACCCCGTTTATAGCGGTTTTTATTACTCGCATCCCACTCTGCTGGAAAGGGAGCGCGCTCTGGAACGGCTATCGGGCGTCACTTAACTGAATCACGTCCTGTTCCGTAGCAGCCAACGTGGCGTCGGCTGCTACGATCTGACGAGAATAAGGACTTGCAGGGAGGCCCTTTTACCGTCGCTTGGTGCGGAGCGAACTGGTAGCCTTGGGAGGATGCCCGGCGCGCCATTGATCCCTTTACATGCTGATTCTGCGGCCATCCAGCCTCGGAGCATCCTGCTCATCAAGGCTCACAGCGCCGGGGTAGGCGATCTGTTGCGCAGTTCGGCTGCCTGGCGCGCATTGCGCAATCGCTTTCCGTATGCTGAACTGCATCTCTGGTTTCTCACGCGCGACCCTGGCGCCGCTTCCGAACAGCTCATAGCCCGCCATCACTTGCTAGCCAGTTTCCAGGTCTCTGACAAACGGACCCAGGGCATAGCCGGTTGGAAACGGCTCCTCCGCGAGGCCAGCGCCGTAGCCTCCCGCACCCGGCCAGATTTGATTGTGGATTTCGAGCCGAACGGGTTCCGCACCTCGCTTCTGGCGCGGATTCTGGGACGCCAAACGGGCGCCAAAAGCATCGGCATCGCGGAAGTTCCGTTTCGAGCGTGGTGCTACAATCTGGCTGCCCCCTCAGCCGGGACTTATGCGCGGAGCCATGGGATGGCCGTGCCCCTGGAGTATGCGGAGCGCGATTTTGTAGCGCTGGCAGCTTTGGGTATCGCCCGGGGCGGCACACCCATCGAGTTGCAGGAAACCGAAGAAGGCCGTGGGTTTCGAGCGCGCCTGCTCGAACAACCCGGCATCAAGGGCGCCCAACGGCTGGTGGGCCTTAACATTGGCTGCGGCACCGCGGGGGCTGAAGGCAAACGACCGCCGCTGGACCTTTTGGCGCAACTTGTCACCGAGTTGCAGCGCCGACATGCTTTTGCTCTCGTGCTCACCGGCGCGCCCTTCGAACAGGAAATCAACCGGCATTTTCTTGCCCGCTTTCAGGGCGCCTGCCCGGTGCTCGATCTGTCCGGACACACCAGCATCCTGGAATTGGCCGGCGCAATTAAGGCGTGCAGTTTGTTCATTTCGAGCGATTCGGGTCCTTATCATATGGCCGTGGCATTGCGCGTTCCGACCCTGGCCCTGTTCCGCTCAACCTCTTCGGAGCATTATCACTCGCATGGCTGGGTCCAGTGCCTGGTAGCCAGAGATATCCAGAGCTTGCCCGCCGTCCTGAAAGCGGCCGAAGGGCTTTTCTGCGAAGCAGGCTGACAGGCACCGGCAATCTGAAGCCAGGGCCAGTGACAACGTAGCTGCCAATCGGCGGCTTCTGGTCATTCCCCGGTTTCAGTGGCGCCGATTTTGATTGAGCAACTTGCGCCGATTTTGTATCCAATAATCTCGAATTCGCGTGCAGATGGAAAATCAACCCGGCAACGGTATTCTCGAGGAATTTCGGATCGAGTTCCTCTCGGTTTGGCATCGGCTGCCGAATAAGGTTTTTTTCCTGGTCTTGCTGGCAGCCTGGCTGGCGTTATTCGAATTTTTGGGCAATTCAACGTTCGGTTATGCAGCTACCCCTTCGCTGTTGCGCTGGATGTACATTGCCTATAGTGGCGGCGGCAAGAGCCTCTTCGAAGCCGACGAGGGTTACGCAGTCCTGATCCCCTTGGTGGTGCTGTTTCTATTCTGGTTGAAACGGCGGGAACTGCTGGCTCTTAAACTGCAATTCTGGTGGCCCGGCTTGCTGTTGGTCGGCCTTGGCCTGGGAATACACGTCCTTGGGTATATCGTGCAACAGCCCCGTCTGTCGATCATAGCCCTGTTCATTGGCGTGTACGGGCTGACCGGCCTTGCCTGGGGCTGGCCCTGGTTGCGGGCCTCTTTTTTTCCTTTTATTCTCTTTGGTTTCTGTGTCCCGCTGGGGTCACTGGCTATCCCGATTACGTTTCGGCTGCGGCTGCTGGTCTCTGAGTTGGTCGAGTTCGTGTCGCATTTCTTCCTGGCCATCGACGTGATTCGCCAAGGCACCAGCCTGATCGATCCGTCCGGTCACTACCAATATGAGGTCGCCGCCGCCTGTAGCGGCATTCGCAGCCTGATTGCCACGCTGGCTTTGGCTGTCATTCTGGGCTTTAGTTCCTTCCCGGCCTGGTGGAAACGACTGACTATGATGGCTGCCGCCGTCCCTCTAGCCGTCCTAGGCAACCTGTTGCGGATGTTATCGATCATCATCGCGGCGGAAATCGGGGGTCAGAAATTGGGCAATCGCGTTCACGATGGGGGTCCTGGCGGCATCCTGAGCTTGCTTCCTTACGCGCTGGCATTCCTCGGACTCTTGCTCCTGGAACACTTTTTGCGCGGGCGCCGTCCCAAATCAGCCGATGCCCCGGCGCGCTCCGAACAGCCATGAACACGCTGAAATGGAGTTGTTTTGTCCTGGTTCTTGCCCTGATTGGGGGCACGGCTCTGTTTTTGGCGCCGCTGCGGGCTCATCAAAAGCTGGGCCCCCCCGGCGTCCGCACGCACCCGCTGGCTGGCAGCAGCCGGCTGCAAGTCGATCTGCCTGAACGAGTCCTTTATTACGATTCACAGTGGATTGATGTGGATGACATCACCAAAGGAACTCTGCCTCCAGACACCAGTTACGGCCATCGCCGCTACACCGCCCCGGACGGCTTTAGGCTGGATTTGAACGTGGTGCTCATGGGTGGAGACCGGACGAGCCTGCACAAGCCGCAGTTTTGTCTCGAAGGCCAGGGGTTGCACATCGATCAGGCCGCCTCGGAGCAGGCCCAGGTCCGCGTTGGGAGTCCTTGCGCCTACGATTTGCCGGTGGTTAAGCTCATTGCGACGGGCCGCTTTACCCCCAGCGGTGGACCGCCCCAGACAGTTCGAGCCGTCTATGTGTATTGGTATGTAGCCGATGATGCGCTAAGCGCCAGCGCCTCGGGTTTCCAACGCATGTATCTGATGGCCAAAAGAGTCATTCGCACCGGCGTGCTCCAGCGCTGGGCCTACGTCAGTTGCCTGGCCTTATGCGAGCCCGGCCAGGAAGATGCCACCTTCGAGCGCACCAAGGCATTCATCGCTGCGTCGGCCCCGGGATTTGAGCTTTATCCCAAGGCCCCGACGACCGCCGCTTCCCTTCATCCATAAGACCATGTTGCGCCGCGACCGCCTGATTCGGATGCAGGTCCATCAATTCATGGACGCGGCCATCTTTGCCGTGAGCTTCTCGCTGGCTTACATGCTGCGTTCCAGCGAGGTGATCATCCAATCGTTTCATTTGAATGAAGTCCGGCCACTCGAGGAATATGCCTGGCTCTTCTTCATCCTGATTCCCGCCGCGCCACTGGTCCTTGAAGCCCAGGGCTTCTATAACCGGGCGCTGTTGTGCTCGCGCGCTTCCACTGCCTGGAGCTTATTCAAAGGCTGCGCCCTGACGGCCCTGATCTTGATTCTTGCCTTGTTCCTCTCACGCCGGGAAGTGGCCCGCTGGGTGCCCATCTGGTTTGGGTGCATCAGTTTCAGCCTGGTGTTTCTCAAGGAAGAACTGCTCATGCGCGCTTTCCGAAGCAAGGTCGCCCAAGCCCAGTTCCGGCGCCGGTTTCTGCTCATGGGCACCGTCGAGGAGACTGCCCGCATGCGCAACGAGCTGAGGTCCAAATCACCCGAGGCCTTTGATGTCGTAGCCGAATTAGACCTCAACCAGACCCCCGTCGAGCGCCTGGTCGAACTGCTCCATGAGCACTCCGTCAACGGCGTTATTGTCAGTTCCAAACGCTCCTTCTTCGACCAGGTCGAAACCGCCATCCGCGCTTGCGAGCTCGAAGGGGTCGAGGTCTGGTTGCTGGCGGACTTTTTCAAGACCCAAATTTCACACACCACCTTCGATGATTTCTACGGCCAGCCCATCATGGTATTTCGCTCCGTGCCGGAGGCCTCATGGCAAGGTGTGCTCAAGCAATTGGGCGATTTTATCGGCGCCATCCTGCTGCTGATACTCTCGGCGCCTTTCCTCTTTTTGGCTGCCCTCGCTATTAAGCTCACCTCTCCGGGCCCCATCCTGTTCCGCCAGCAGCGCTCCGGGCTCAACGGACGGCCCTTTACCATTTACAAATTCCGCACCATGGTTACCAATGCAGAGCAGGTGAAACATGAATTGGCCGCCATGAACGAGATGACCGGGCCGGTTTTCAAGGTCACCAAAGACCCCCGCATCACACCCGTCGGCGGTTTCCTGCGCAAATTCAGCCTCGATGAATTCCCGCAACTTTTTAACGTGCTCCGTGGCGAGATGAGCCTCGTCGGCCCGCGGCCTCTCCCGGTCGATGAGGTCCGCCGCTTCCATGACATGGCACATCGGCGCCGCCTCAGCGTCAAACCGGGTCTGACCTGCCTGTGGCAAGTCAGCGGGCGTAATAACCTGCGCGACTTCCGGGATTGGGTCCGCCTGGACCTCGAGTACATCGATAACTGGTCGCTCTGGCTCGATTTTAAAATCCTTTGCCGCACAGTCCCGGTCGTGCTGACCGGAGCGGGGGCCAAGTGAAGAGCCGCCCGGGAAGCAACCCCGCGCGGCGTTCGACTCCCCTCCGCCCCCCGGCCAGCGTCGTCACTGGCGCCGCCGGCTTCCTCGGGTCGCACCTGACGGATTTGCTTCTGGCGCGCGGGCACAAGGTCATTGGCATCGATAATTTCGTCACGGGAACGGTCGATAACATTTCGCACCTGGGCGGTAACCCGAATTTCAAGTTCATCCAGCAGGATGTGACCGAGTTCCTGTTCCTGGATGCGGCGGTGGATTACGTCTGGCATTTCGCTTCGCCGGCCAGCCCCATTGATTATCTCGAATTGCCCATCCAAACCCTCAAAGTGGGCTCGTTGGGCACCCATAAAGCCCTCGGGTTGGCCAAGAACAAAAACGCCCGGTTTTTGATTGCCTCGACCTCGGAGATTTACGGCGACCCGCTGGTCCACCCGCAGACGGAGGATTACTGGGGCAATGTGAATACGATCGGCCCTCGCGGGTGTTACGACGAAGCCAAGCGCTTTGCAGAGGCCATGACCATGGCCTATCACCGCGAGCATAAGGTCCAAACCCGTGTCGTGCGCATCTTTAACACCTACGGGCCGCGCATGCGCCTGAATGACGGACGGGTTGTCCCCGCCTTCATCAGCCAGGCGCTCGAGAATAAGCCGCTCACCGTCTTTGGGCGCGGCCTCCAGACCCGCAGCTTTTGTTATGTATCGGACCTTATCGAGGGCATTTACCGGTTGATGTTGAGTGATTACAACCTGCCGGTGAATATTGGCAATCCCGCGGAAATGACCGTGCTCGATTTTGCCAAGCAGATTATCCGCGCCACCGGTTCCCGAAGCCGGGTTTCCTTTAAGCCCCTGCCGCAGGATGACCCCAAGCAGCGCCAACCCGACATCTCCCGCGCCCGCAAGCTCTTGGGTTGGGAACCCAAAGTCCCCCTCGACCAAGGGTTGGTGCGCACCATCGAGTATTTCCGCAAGAAGGTGTAGCATGGGCGGGGCCGGAACAACTTGCTCATTCGGACTGCCTGCAGCCGCGTCACGCCGGCCCGTTAAAACGCATCTATAAGCCTATGAAGCCTGTCGTTGGGTATCCAGAAGATTTGGAGAATTACCGGGGCGATGATCGCCAGCCTAAGCATCCCCTGCGGGACAGCCCGGAGGTCTCCATTGTCAGCGAGTGAAGATACGGCAACATAACCCAGTGGAAAAAGGACCCAAACCACAAGCCTCTGGCTTTTCGGAACTCGACGTTTGAACCATTCTCCTAAATCGCGCCTCGGAATGCTCTTTTTGCGCTGCTCCGTTCCGGCCTCAGTTTCAGTTGCATTGGCCGCCGGATTGTCCAAGCCACCAGAAGATTGGGCCGGATCGCTATAGGAATGAAAACTAAACAGAGGATCAGCCCAATCAGCGCCCACAAGCCGTAGAACCAATCCATCAACCTAGCTCACAAAAAAGCTGTCGGCGAGGCGCAGCCCAAGTCGGAAGGCCTTTCGCCGCGGCGCCTCGAGCTCGGCGGATCGATGAGAATAATCCATCATTTCTCACGCATGGGACGGCCTAATTTGTCACATGCACCAGCCTTTGCCAAATTACTGTTCTCCGTGGTGCGGTGGGAAGAGCCTTTGTCGCGGCTTGTCATCCACTGGTCATGGACCATGCCCTTCGATTAGCGAAGATTAGCGTTTTGAATGCCGCAGTGCGGTTTGCCATCGGCCGCTTGCTTCTGGCTGGTTTTGTTCTAAATAAGAGGATGGCCGTGAAACACTGGTCCAAACTTCCTGCCACCCTCACTATCGGCTTGGCCTTCATTCTCGCGGACGCTGGCGCGCAGAACGCATTCGCGGGACAGGAGATGAGCCCCGATGTGCGCGCGGCTATCGACCTGGCCATCGGCCATATGCGGCCTTCTCTTGTCCGCATCCGCGTCGTGATGACCGAATACCGCGACGGGCGTGAGTTTAAGCAACAGGCCGTCGGCAGCGGAGCCATCATCACCCGGGACGGTTATATCATCACCAACCATCATGTGGCCGGTCATGCCGCGCGGTTGATCTGCACCCTCTGGAACCGCGAGGAAATCGAGGCCGAGTTGGTCGGCACCGACCCGCTGACCGATATCTCCGTCATCAAGCTCAAACCCGGGCAGCCCCGCGAGTTTGTCCCAGCCTCCTTCGGCGATTCCTCTCGAATTCGCGTGGGCGACCCAGTCCTGGCGATGGGCAGTCCCATGGCCTTGTCGCAATCAGTCACCCTGGGCATCATCAGCAACGGCGAAATGATTATGCCCCGCATGTTCGGTACCCTGGGCCGCTTCCGGCTCGACGGCGAGGATGTGGGTTCACTGGTGCGATGGATTGGGCACGACGCCGCCATCTACGGCGGCAATTCCGGCGGCCCGCTGGTGAACCTTTCCGGCCAGATTATTGGCATTAACGAAATCCGCTTTGGCCTCAGCGGCGCCATTCCCGGCAATCTCGCCCAGGGCATCGCGCGCGAACTCATCGCGCATGGCAAAATCCAGCGGAGCTGGCTGGGCCTGGATGTGCAGCCGCTTTTCAAACACACCGAAGTCAAAGATGCGCGCGGAGTTATCATCAGCGGCGTCATCAACGGGTCCCCTGCCGCCGAGGCGGGCCTGCAAGCGGGCGATTTGCTTCTGAGCCTGAATGGCAAGGCTACCACGGTTCGTTTTGATGAGGAGCTGCCCGATTTCATGCGCCTGTCCACCAGCCTCCCCCTCGATAAAGACGTCAGTGCCGTCGTCCTGCGCGCCGGCCAGCAAATGACCTTTGCCATCCGCCCGGTCGAACGCGGCGAACTCAACCCCAAAGAACAGGAACTCAAACAATGGGGATTGACTGTGCGCAACCTCTCTTTCCTGGCTGCCAAAGAAATGAAACGCACCAATCAAGAAGGCGTCCTGGTCACCTCCGTCCGCCCCGGTGGCCCCGCCGGGGAAGCCAAACCCGCTCTGGATTCCAAAGATGTCATCACCGAGGTCAATCACACCCCGGTCAAGAATGTCGAGGAATTGGTCCGCCTGACCGATGCATTGACCAAAGGCCGCACCGATCTGACTCCGGCCATTGCCACCTTCGAACGCGAGTCCCAGCGCTATTTGACGGTTGTTAAGCTCGGCATCCAGGAACTGCGCGACCCGGGGCTTGAAGTCACAAAGGCCTGGCTGCCCGTAGAGACTCATGTCATCAGCCGCGACATCGCCCGCCAGATCGGTCAGCCGGCCCTCAAAGGATTCTATATTACCGAGGTCTATCCCAATACCACCGCTGACAAAGCCGGCCTCAAACCCGGCGACTTCCTCACCGCTGTCGATGACCAAAAACTCACCGCCTCCGGGCCCGAGGACGAGGAGGATTTCGCGGCTTTGATTCGCCAATACGATATCGGCGCCCAAATCCGGTTGTCCGTCTTGCGCGGCACAAACCGGCTGTCCATCCCAGTGGGGCTCGAGCGTTCGCCCAAACTCCGGCGTGAGATGAAGAAGTATCAAAACGATGATTTCGATTTCACCGCCCGCAATATAGCCTTCTTTGATACTGCCGACCAGCAATGGCCGGCCGATCAGCGCGGCGTCCTGGTCGAGGATGTCAAGTCCGGAGGCTGGGCTGAACTCGGCTCCCTCTACGTCGATGACCTCATCGTCGAGGTGGACGGCCAACCCGTCCCGGATGTGGACGCCCTCAAATCTGTTATGACCGCCATCGCTCGCGACAAAAGGTCCTTTGTCGTATTGAAGGTGCTGCGTGGCATTCATACCGTTTTTGTCGAACTCGAACCCGCTTGGAAAAAATCGTGACCGTTACTTGAGGCCTCCCTAACATGAACTACATCTTTAATCTGCCGATGCATCTCCCTCTCCCCTGCCGAAGGGGAGAGGGGTCTCCCCTTAGTCTATGCCACGGCCCCAGGTTTAGCTCTTCCAGGGGCGGGGAATGCCTCGTCTCCGAGTGTCTAATGAATTGAGCAATCACAAAATAAAAGGAATCCTATGACTCGAACTCCACGGCTGTTTCCGTATTGCCGGCTGCCGATGCTATTGGCCGCTTTCATGGCTTTTGCCGGTGGCCCGGCCCTCGCCGATGAGTTGGCGGAGAAGGGCAGGGCCATTTTCAAAGCAAACCAGCACGCCGTGGTCACTGTCCAATTGGTCGTCAAAAGCAAGTTTTCCATGGGCGGCATGGGCGGCCAGGCCAACGAATCGCGCCAGGATGTGACTGGCACGGTGCTCGACCCTTCCGGCCTCGTTGTTCTATCGCTCGCCGCCACTGACCCCGGGCAGATGATCCAAAGCATGATGTCAGGCATGTCGGATGACGATTCGAAGTTCAAAATGGAGACTGAGCTCAGTGATATTAAGATTCTCCTGGACGACGGCAGCGAAATACCTGCCGAGGTGGTCCTGCGTGACCGGGACCTGGACCTTGCCTTTGTGCGGCCCAAGGCCCCTCCGGCCAATCCCTTCATCGCTCTCGACCTGGCCCAAAACGCCAAGGCCGGGTTGCTCGATCAGGTCATCACCCTCAACCGGCTTGGCAACGCCGCTGGCCGCGCCTACTCCGCCTCGGTCGAGCGCATCGCCGCCATTGTCGAACGGCCCCGCCTCTTTTACGTCCCCGAGAACTCCCTGACCATGACGGCCCTGGGCTGTCCGGCGTTCACCCTGGACGGCAAGGTCCTGGGCGTCTTTGTCATGCGCGCATTGAAAAACCACGGCGGGGGCGGTATGGGGATTCTAAGCCCGCAGCAAGCGAACATCACGGCAATCATCATACCCGCCGAGGACATCCTCAAGGCAGCCAAACAAGCCCCGCCAGCCAGCGAAAAGAAAGAGAAAGAAACCCCCGCTGCCGGCGAAAAGAAAGAGGCGCCTGTTGAGACTAAATAGAACCAAAGCCCGCGAATCATTATGACCAACTCAACCGCCTTGCGCCTGGCAGCCGCCTTCGGGTTGATGGCCGTTGGCCTCGGGGCATTCGGCGCGCATAGCTTGCGCCCACTCCTGGAACGCAACCAGACCGCCGCTATCTGGGAGAAGGCCGTCTTTTACCATTTCATCCATGCCGTCATGCTGTTCATCCTGGCCGAACACACCCCTTTGCGGCGTGGCCCATGGTGGCTGTTTTTGGCCGGCATCGTCATCTTTTCCGGCTCGCTCTACCTGCTGGCGCTGACCAATCTGCGCTGGCTCGGGATGATCACCCCTGTAGGTGGCATCAGCTTCATCGCCGGTTGGGCTTGCTTAATGATTTGTCCCTCGGGCAAAGCCGCCCCGATGTAATCGGCGTGGAGAGTCTGGAGCGTCCTAACGGCTGCCTGGGCGCGCTGTGCCGGGCTTTGCACCTTGGGCGGGTTGTGTGTTACGGCGGGCGGCCCGCTCAATTTGCTCATTGGTTGGCATTCCTTGTTCGGCGCGTTCGTGGTCCGTAATGCGGATGGCGTACTTGCTGGGCTCGAGTCGAGAGCCATAGAACCTGGCGTACACCTGAGTGAACTCGGCGCCCAGATAAAGAATCACCGAAGAGTAATAGACATAGAGAAGGATGGCCATAAACGCGCTGCCGGCCCCATACGCGGCGGCACTGGTTTCATGCTTCAGATAAAGGGCCAGGAGATGTTGCCCGCCGGCGAAAAGCAGGGCTGTGCCGATGGCCCCGTCACGAACGTGACGCCAGCGAATCTTCACATCGGGCAGAATCTTGAATATCAAGGCAAACAGGAGAGCCGTTGTGGCGACAGAGAGAACCGCGTTGAACACCGGGGCCAACCAGGGCGGCACTGAGATAAGAGTGGCAAGGTACTTGGCAAAAATATTCACGAAAGCCGTTAAGGCCATTGAAACCAAAAGCAGGAACGCGATCACCAACACCATTGCCAGCGAGAAAAAACGGTCGCGGATAAAGGCGACGATGCTTTGGCCGGGTTTGGTCGTCACTCCCCAAATGGTATTCAGCGAATCCTGCAACTGTCCAAAGGCCCCTGTAGCGCCCAGGAACAGGACCACTGCTCCGATGAGAGTGGCCATGCGGCTGCCGTGCATCAATTGCGCGCTCATCATCGAATCGATGACCTCGGCGGATTTTGGGCCCACAAAGGACCCCACCTGCCGCGTCACTTCAATTCTCACCCGCGCCTGGCCGAAGATCAATCCGCCCAGCCCGGCTACCAGCACCAGCAACGGACCGATGGAAAAAATCGCATAATAAGCCGTGGCAGCAGCCAGGCGCAGGACACGGTCCTGGTTGAACTCGTTTATTGTCTCTTTGAAAAGGCCCCAGACCGATTTTAGGTTCATAGCAAAAACGAAGTAAAATACCAAGAACAAGTCTCCCTTCATAAGGTACTCGGGGCCAGATGTGGCAGCAACGGGCCGCAGCCGTAATTTGGGCGGGTGTTGTCCCCAATTTTTGAATTTCAAGGCTCATTATCGCCAAAATAGCGCCAGGGGTGGGTCCTGCGTGGCAGCAGCCCGTTTTCTGTGCGATAGTGACCAATACCAGGTGAGCGCGCTCTTTTATGGCTAAACCAACCTACTTCCTGCTCGTCGAGGACGACCCCAATGACGCGTTCTTCGTCGAGCGCGAATTCAAGCAAGCCCCGGCCTACCTGGGCCTGCGCATTGTCACTGACGGCAGAAACGCCGTCCGATACTTGAGAGGCGAAGGCCAATATGCGGACCGCGCGAAGTTTCCGGTGCCGAATGTGATTTTGCTGGATTTGAAGATGCCTGGGATGAGCGGGTTCGATTTTCTGGAGTGGCTCCGCTCCGAGGCGGCGACCGAGCAGCGGGTCATCCCGGTGGTGGTGATGTCGTCCTCGCCGCTGCAAGAGGACATCAAGCGAGCCTATGCGTTGGGGGTCAATTCTTACATGACCAAGCCTATCGAGTGGACTCGGTTCAGAGACCGCATCCGGATGCTGGGGATTTATTGGTCCGAGCACGCGGAAACGCCGGAGGCCTCTGCTAAGTGAAAGAGCGGGCGGCGATGGCCGCCAAACTTTTCTGCAAAACGGCTTCCCCGGCGGCGCCAGGCTCCGCCATCAATTTCGTCAGATGCCTGAATGAGCGCTCGGCTTGTTCCACGGTCCCGCACTCCACCGAGAACACCACGTCCCGCTTTGCCTTCCGGCAGATGCGAATGACACGCGCCCAGTCAATGACTCCGTCGCCGCAGGCGCAGCCGACGGGTGTGCCGGTGATTTTGCCGCGGTCGCTGGCGGACTGCTCCACCGAGATGTCCTTGGCATGTAAATGGACCAAACGGTCGAGAACCCTTTCCAGCCACTCGCAAGGGTCATGTCCGCACAAATAACTGTTGCCGGTGTCGAAATTGATGCCGAGAGCGGGACTCTGCACCAGCCGGTAAATGCGATCAAGCCCGTCGGGATGTTTGCTATATTATTGGTGCGGTTCGAGGCCAATAAGGATGCCGCGCGGTTCGGCAACCTGCGCCGCCTCGAACAGGGTGTAGCGCATTAAGACGTGGTCCTCCGCCTCGGTGGTCCAGGCTGGTTTTGGGCCTTCGTCAGTGTTGACAACTGGAGCACCGCATTCGGCGGCGAAGCGAATGGCCTGCTTGAGATATTCCACGCTGATTTCCGGCTTGCACAACGGGGTGTGCGCGGAAAAGCCGGATAGTTTGATCTGATGCCGCTCGCAGGCGCGTTTGATCCGGAGAGGGTCGTCGAGAATGGAAACGCTGTGAAAGTAACCCGCCTCGCTGAGCAACTCGCGGCCCCAGTGCAGCATCGGCTCGACAAATTCATAGCCAAGCTGCGCGGCTTTCGCAACCCCCCAGTCGAAATTCTTGTCCTCGTGGCGAACAAATTCCATGTTGATGCCGAGCTTGATCCTGCCCATGTTTCCTTTCTGGTTGGTGTTAAAGGTTTATTTGCTCCTGGCCGTCGCGTACTGGTCCGCCGCCTGGCGCAACTGCTGCAGGCTCCAGCGTCCCGGATGAATCGCCACCCGGTAACGCAACGTGAAGCTCTGGCCCGCTGGGAGCGTATGCGGCCCATCCTGGATGACCGCCGGGCTGAAATAATGCATCGAGCTATCGCTGATGGCATACCACGGCGAGGGGCTGTTGAGGTTGGCGGCCACATCGAAAATGGCAATGCCCGCTTCCCGGCCTTCAAAAATTCCGGTGTAGTCCATCGCCGCCGCTTTTCCGCGATACTTTCCCTCAGCAAAGCCCACCTGTTCGCGCGGCGTGAGGGCGCGGGCGTCTTTGATCTCATTTGCGAACCGGACCGACAAGCCGGCGTAGCCGCCCCAGGGTTGCCCGCCCGATTCACCGGGCAGGGGCGTGCGGTTCAGAACCACGTCTTTGTCCGCGGCACGGAATGTCATCGTCCAGTCCTGCGAATAAGCGCCATTCTTGTCCGCCGGCGAGACCTCAATCACGCGATGCTCGGTCATGACCGGCGGCTGACCGGGAAGGTGGTAGCTGAGGTCCATCGCGATGCGGGCGGAGAAATCGGGGCGCGTTTCAATCTGCGGTTCGCGCCAGGTCGTCAGTCCCGCCGCCACGCCGGTCTTCGGGTCCTCCTCCCAATAATTGACACCATCGATGAATTTCCACGAAAACCATAAGGCGTGGTGCCAGGTGTGGCCCGGTGGCCGGTCGCAGGTCAACACCGGTCCTCCTGCCACCGCCACCGGATGGAAGAAGGGTTTGGCCGCGACGGCGCCGTAGTTAAATTGCCAGACAATCTTTTCGGCCTGCACCAGGGCGAGGGACTCGGCTCCCCGGGTCCAAGCGAGGTTGGTGGCTGGGAGAGAGTTTGGGGAAAAATCGGCGGATGTTTTGCCCGCGGCCAGCACACGAAAAGTTTCGGCGCCGGGTGCGGGGACGCCCTGCGCGGCCGCCACCGAAGCCATCAGCGCCATCGCCGCGCAGAACCGAGCGATTCTGACAACTTTATCCATCATAAATGCCACGGTTTGCGCATGGGGCGCGCTTTGAGCCGTTGGTTGGCCGCTTCATCATGGATAAAACGCTCCGCTTTGAGATCGAACGTCAGCCGGCGCTCCAACCGCATGGCCGCATCCGCAAGGTGGCAAAGCGTGTCCACCGCCACTGCTGCCTCAACGGGGCAGACGGTGTCCTTTCGACTCTTCATGCAATCCAGGAAGTTACGGACGTGGCCCGGACTGTGAACCAGGGACACCTCCAAGCTATCTGGGTTCACATCGATGAGGTCCTCCGGCTGAAGGTTAATCCCGCTCCTGTCGATGTGCGCCCAACCATCACTCCCCTCGAAGGCCGTGCCGTGGCTTTCGATGCGCCGGTAACGCGTCTTCCATTCATCCTGATAGAGCCACGGATCACCCGTCGGCATTCCTTGATTGTGCCCGTTCGGAACGCCGATGAATTTCATTGTCACGCCGCTGCTGAATTTATAATCCACCTCCCAGACCGTGGCGGTGTCGCACACCCCTTCGGTGTTGCGAAAGGTGCCGCGCCCTTCGACCTCGACGGTCCCGCCGAGCAGTTCGCCGCCGCCCCAAAGAGCGATGTCCAGTGGATGAACGCCCCAGCCGGAGACAAAGCCCAGCGTGTAGTCGGAAATAAACCACCAGGTCTTCCGGTTCGAATCGTCAATGCATCGGTCTTGGGTGTACGGCGTCATGGGGGCCTGGCCGAGCCAGAAGTCATAATCCAGTCCAGGGGGCGGGGTGCTCTCTTTGACCGAACCTCCCGGGGAGCTGCCCGGCGCCCAAACATTGATGTGTCGCAGCTTGCCAATCCGGCCATTGCGCACCAGTTCACAGGCTCGCCAAAACATCGGCCCGGAGCGTTGCTGCGTCCCGAATTGGAAGATTCTCTTCTGCTTGCGGACGGCCTTGCGCAGGACCTGCCCCTCTTCCAGCGAGACCGCCAGCGGTTTCTCCAGGTAGATGTCCTTGCCGGAATTTACGGCCGCCAGCGCCGTCAGGACATGCCAGTGGTCAGGGGTGGCGATCAGGCAGGCATCGATGTCCTTGCGCATGACTAGTTCCCTAAAGTCATGATAGGTTTGGCAATCCTTATTGTCGTAATGCCGGTTGACCGCATGCCGCGCCACATCGAGTTGGTCGGATTTGACGTCACATACGGCCACCACCTGGCAATCTTTCTCGTTGAGAAAGCCGCTCATGTCTCCCCTGCCCTGCGGCCCGCAGCCGATCACCCCCACGCTCAGGCGGTTGCTCGGTGCGACAGCGCCGTTCTGGCCCAGGGCCGAGCCTGGCATCATCGCGGGAAACGCCGATGCCGCCAAGGCAGCGGCAGCCGTGCCACGGATGAAGCGGCGGCGGGTAAGCTCTTTGTGTGGCACAGTCTCGAATGAAGTCATAGGGCAGTCATTTTGGTCAAGAGATTGAATAGACCCAAGCCAAGGCCTGGCTACACCAATTTTGGCAAAAGCTAAACTTAGGCCGCATGAAGCGCGGCGCTTGAAAGAACACGCGCAAGACCTATATGCTGCGGGACATGAGGCGAAGCGTCACCGTCGAAACGCTCAAACAGTTCATGCATGAACTCGCGGCGGCCGCGCGCAGCCCGGGAAAGGTTTACTTCACGGGCGGCGCGACGGCATTGCTCCTCGGCTTTCGCCAACAGACAATCGACATCGACCTGAAGCTGGACCCTGAGCCTCAGGGGGCTTTTGAGGCCATTGCGCTCCTGAAAAACCAGCTCGATGTGAATGTCGAACTCGCCTCTCCCGATAATTTCATTCCGGCCGCGCCCGATTGGCGGGAACGCAGCCGCCCTATCGCTTCGATTGGACCGGTGGAATTTTTTCATTACGATTTCTCTCTGCAGGCCCTTGCCAAGCTGGAACGCGGCCATTCACAGGACCTGGAAGATGTGGCGAGCCTAATTCGTGGAGGGTATGTAACAAGCGAAGATTTGAGGAGGAGCTTTGCTCAAATCGAGCCGGGTCTGGTGCGGTTCCCGGCCATCGATTCGAGACAGTTCAGCAAGAAGGTCCAGGATTTTCTTGCCAACGCCGCGAGTGAATGAACCCAGTCAATCCTATAGGTACGATGCCGGGTGAAGACCTGGTGCGAGAGGGGCTCAAGGACCTGTCCCAGGACCAGAGGACCGACTGTGCATTGCTGGTTCTGATCGCGGCCCCAAGGTTGAGGCGGCTGGGGATTCGAGTCCCGACGCCGCGATTCCCTGGTCCATACGAACACCAGCTTTATGCTCGTATTGAAGAACGCCTTGGGGCAGGCGCGCACTCCTATTATAATGGTTTGATCCGGCGCATTGTGAGTTTCGCGCGCGCCTTGGAGCGGGAACAAAGCGAATCTAAGCCATAACAGGCGCAAGCCAAAAGTCGCTCAACGACCATTGACGGTGAGAGACATAGAGGCGGCGCGGGCATTGGCGCAACAAGGCCGCACCGGGCATCTAACTTATGCAGCGCAGGGACGAAGCCCGGGCGCGCCGCCTCTGGGTCGCTAACCACACACAACCGCATGTCCCATTCGCCTATTTCACTAAAACCAGCACCACACCGTGGCGGGGAACAGTAGCGTGAAATTCCGCGCTGAATTTTCCCAGGTCTTGCTGGCGCCACAGATCGCGCACGGCGTGTTTGCCCCTTAAACCGAGGTCTGCCCATTTGGCTCTCACGGTCCTTTCAGATTCTCCGCGGTTAAAGAGCCCGACGGCTTTCGTGCCGTCCTCCATGTCTTTGGCCCAGACCTCGCCGCCTTCGTCGAGGCTGGCCCTCCTGCCCGGCCTGGCCAGGGAGTCCTGGTCCACAGCGATCACCTCGTCATTGCTTAACAGGCTGAGGGTGAAGTCATCCAGCCGCGTGAGGTCTCCGCTGAAGATCAGCGGGGCGGCCTGCAGGCACCAGAGAGAGACTTGGGTGTATTGTTCATTGGGCGTCAGCGGGGTGGGAGCGGTTTGTCCTTTCCAGTTGCTTAGAAAGCCCAGCAGGAGGTAATCGGGATCGTTCCAGGCCCCAGGGCCTGCGAACCTGTCCAATTGGTTTCGCGTACAGACATCAAAACCGTCGCGAAACAACGCCACGGGAATTCCTTCAAATGAACCGCCCAGATCACCCGCTGTGCGCCAACTGTTTCCTCCAACCTCTTTGCCCCAGGTCCAAACTTTGCCCATGCCATACTGGCAAAGATTGAACACGATGTCGCGGTCTTGCCGCCTCAGTATCTCGCTCATCACTCGATATGGCTTTTGCAATTCCGCCAGGCTGTTGTCTTTCGCGATTTGGCCGTAGGAACACCAATCGTACTTGAGGAAATCGAAGCCCCAGTCGGTGAAACGCTCGGCGTCCAATTCCTCGTGCTGATAGGCCCCGACGTGGCCCGCGCAGGTCAGCGGGCCGGGCGATGTGTAAATGCCGGCCTTGAGGCCCTTGGAATGGATGTAATCGGTGAGGGCCTTCATATCGGGGAAACGGGCGTTGGGATTGACCCTGCCTTGCGCATCGCGTGGCGCGCCACCGAGCGAGGGGTCAGTTGCGCCGGGTTTGACCGCCCAGCAATCGTCAATATTGATGTATTGGTAACCGTGATTGATCAGGCCGCTGCTGACCATCGCGTCAGCCGCCTCGCGCATGATTTTGTCAGTAACCCGGCTTTCCCACACATACCAACTGTTCCAGCCCATGTGCGGAGTCAATGCAAGGCCATCGCCGCTAACGATTTTGAGTTTGCGTTTCGCTCTGCCAAGGTGGTTTGAGGCGCGCAACACGACGGTATAGGCGCCGGGCAGCTTAATAGCGCCGGTAATCTGGCCGGAGGCAGGGTCAATGCTAAGCCCGTTTGGGAGGTTATCCGCTGCGAATTGCATTGGCCGCTCGCCAGTCGCAGGAATAGTGAACAAGAAAGGGTGATTGGGCCGAACGCCGAAGAGCCGCGCGCCATTGATGCGCGGTGTGGCGGGCGGCTTTGGGGTCAGAATGACGGCTGCTTCGTGAGGTTGCTCGCCAGTTTCCGAAGCGAGCAAATTGAATTGAGAAACGGCTATCGCCGGAAGAACCATGAGGAGGGCAAACGAATTAAATTTCACCAGCGAGGCATAAGTTCACTAGACCCTTGGTGTCAAGATCAGTCGGTGATTTTTCCCCTGAAGCCCATAAAGCCTGATTAAGCATTGACTTTAGAGTGAGGAGGCTTATGCCCGGGCCAAGGCTGCCATGCTTACGAGCAGAGAGGCAATCGAGCGCTCCAAGCACGAACTGGAGTTCCGGCGGCCTGTTCTGCCGATGGTTTCAAGCTGATAGGAGCAGTGGGGGTCCAGGCTGGATGGACTGGCCTCATTTACACTCGGCAGACGATACCAACGCCTTTACTGAATGCATCCTCGTTGGCTAACAATCTTTCCCTGACTTGGACTGTGCCGTCTATGAGTTTTGTTTTGGAGCAAGCCCCAAGCCTGATTTCGGGTAAATGGACGCAGATTGGCATCTCCCCCACCCTCAACTACAGCAATCTTCAGCATCAGGTGACCATTCCCAAACCTGGGATGGCGTTGCTGCCGATTTGCCGATTTGCCGGATAAGATTCTCCTGCACGTCTTATGTGGAGGTCTGTTTGTGGTTGGCTATCACCGCCAAAGTCCGAAGGCCAAAGAGGCGGCGCGCCTGGGTTTCGTCCCAACGCTCCACGAGTGAAATGCCCGCTCCTGCCTTGTTGGCAGGAGCCTGGAACAATTTATGTAAACAAAACCTCGCGAAATGGTTAGCCTTTGTAAGCCAAAAAGATACAATCGACCTCACTGATTAACTATGGCTCGAATTCTGGCAATTGACGATGAAGCGCCCTTCCGGGTTGTCCTGGAAAAGATGCTTCGCGCCCTTGGGCATGAGGTGGTTCTCGCCGCCGACGGCCAGGAGGGAATGAAACTGGCGATGCAAGGCCACCTGGATTTGGTCATCACTGATCTTTACATGCCCAACCAGGATGGCTTGGAGACGATCATCGGGCTTCGCAAAATTGCGCCCCGGCTGGGCATCATCGCCATCTCGGGCAAACCTGCCGGGGGCCCGCTCCTGCGGGTTGCCCAGCATCTGGGCGCTGTCTCGATTTTGTATAAGCCATTTTCCGTCGAAGAGTTGGCGGTCGCCTTGAGCCAGGCAACGCAGCCTACCAGTCCTGGTACGGCAACACCCGGGTCAACTAGCCGCTGAACTGCGGACCCGCCTTTTCGAGTAGGACGACGACAACCCGGAGGATGCCAGCGGGCATTTTTCGAAACATGCCCTCAGACTTCCCTATTGCACGCGGCCATTCTAACGGCTTTTATTTGGCCGTATGATAGCTAAACGGGTCATCCCCTGCCTTGATGTCCATGCGGGCCAGGTCACGCGTGGCGTCCAGTTTGGCAAGGCAGAGGCCGGGGAGCTGCGCAACGTGGGCGACCCCGTGGCGCTGGCCATGCGCTATAATGAACAAGGCGCTGACGAAATGGTTTTTTTCGACATCACGGCCAGCGCCCATGGCCGCGCTGCCATGGTCGATGTTATCGAACGCACCGCCGACCAATGTTTCATGCCGCTTACAGTTGGCGGAGGGCTGCGCTCGGTCGAAGACATGTACGCCATGCTCCGGGCGGGCGCCGATAAAATCAGCATCAACTCCTCGGCCTTGGCCAACCCGGACCTCATCCGGGCTGGGGCCGAAAAGTTCGGCAGCCAATGCATCGTCATTTCGATTGACGCCAAACGGGCAGGGCAGGGCCGGTGGGAGGTTTTTTCACACGGAGGGCGCAAGGCCACAGGTTTGGAAGCGGTCGAATGGGCCCAGCGCGCCGTTTCATTGGGGGCCGGTGAAATTGTTCTCAACAGCATCGATGCCGATGGAACCAAGGCAGGGTTCGACCTGGAGATTACGCGGCGCGTCAGTGAAGCCGTGGGGGTGCCGGTGGTTGCCAGCGGCGGGGCCGGCCAACTGGAGCACATGGCTGCGGTTCTGCTCGAGGGCAGGGCCGATGCGGTGCTTGCGGCCAGCATCTTTCATTTCGGCCAGCACACGGTCCAGGAGGTGAAGGCATTCCTGTCCAAAAGGGGCATCCCGGTAAGGCTCACTGGGGCCCGGCACGAGCCTTTGTGAATCCGCAAGCCAAAGAGCTCGTTGCGGCGGCGATTTTTTGCCTCACGTACCTGCTCATCAGCGGGCGGCGCCTGAATATCCTGCCAGTGAACCGGCCAGCGGCGGCGCTCATGGGAACGGTGCTGATGGTCGGCTGCGGCGTGATGACTCCAGAACAGGCCTATCAGGCCGTCGATTACGATACCCTGGTGTTGCTGCTGGGCATGATGCTCGTTTCGGCTTACCTGTACCTGGCCGGTTTCTTCGACTGGGCAGCGGATTGGATTTTGCTCCGGGCCAGGACGCCCAACGAGCTGCTGGTCTATTTGATCTGCGTCTCGGGCGGACTTTCGGCATTGCTGGTCAATGATACGGTTTGCCTCATGCTCACCCCGTTGGTCATCGCCGTGGTGCTCTCAGGCAAACTGCCGCTGCCGCCCTACCTTCTGGCCTTGGCCATGAGCGCCAATCTGGGCAGCGTCGCCACTCTCGTGGGCAACCCGCAAAATATGATTATCGGGCATCTTTCCCGCATTCCGTTTCTGCGTTTCTCGGCCTCAATGGCGCCGGTAGCCGTCGCAGGGTTGGCAATCGAGTACGGCGTGTTGCGCATCGGCTTCCGAAAGGTGCTGGGTGAACCTCTCATTCATCGGCCCGAACCGCAAACACGGCCGCTCGACCGCCGCTTGCTCGGGCTGACCTTTGCCATCCTGGTTCTCGCCTTCGCCGGATTTATTGCTGGATTGAATCTCCCCTGGACGGCGCTGGGGAGCGGCGTATTGCTGATGGTTTTGGCCCGGCGCGACACCCATGAGGTGCTCAAGTTGATTGATTGGCATTTGCTGGTGTTTTTCGCGGCGCTCTTTGTCGTGGTTGAAGGACTCAGCGGAACAGGCCTGCCCAATCAACTTTTTGAGAGAATTCAAGGTGTCTTCGGCGCTTCACCGGCCAGCCAAGGGTGGAATCTGGCATGGTTTTCGGTGCTCGGCTCGAACCTATTCTCCAATGTCCCGTTCGTGCTGGTGGCGGGAGAGTGGATTCACCATTTTGTGCAACCGGTTTTAATGTGGAAGGTGATGGCCCTGGCGACAACCTTTGCCGGGAACCTTACGATTCTGGGTTCAGTGGCCAACATCATCGTCCTGGAAAGCGCCCGGGCGCGCATCGAGTTTGGGTTTTGGGATTATGCCCGCTACGGGATTCCGGTCACAATCCTGACGATGCTGGTTGGGATGGTCCTATTGATGTGCCAGTGACAAATGCCAGTGCAAGCGCGCTGAAGCGCGGCGGTACTGCCGGTTGGGCTGACTGACAGTCTGTCCCCCTCTCCTCACTTGGAGGAGAGGGCCGGGGAGAGGAGGCCCTTTGCCTTGCCCCACGCTTAGGCGCTTTTACTGTGCCGCTGGCGGCGCAGCACGGCTGAAACCGTTTTCAACGGTTTCAGCCACCAACACGGAACATCGCTTTTCGTATGGACCGCTGCCCGGTTTCAGGATAAAGAGTCCATGGTGCCATTGTTTATTAGTGTGATGATTGATCCAATTTCAAGATTGTTGCCTCTTTTGCCTGTGCAAGCCGCCCTGCTGTCGCGGTTGCCTGAGCCGGTCAAGCGCCTGGCGACCGAGCCGCTGGCCTACGTGGCTGCCCTCGGTATGGTGGGGGTCACGTTTCTGATCTGGGACAGCTACCGCCAGCGGCGCTTGCAACGCGAGGAGACCGAGTGGCTGGCGAGTTTTCGCAAAACCGCTCCCCCCGAGCCGCTGCCTTCGCGACTCACGTTAATCAAAGCCGACCGTTCCAGGCCTAAGCCGGCGGCGACTAACGCCCCCCAGGATGGCGGCTCAATGCGCCCAACCGATTCACTTGCTTCTGACCACACCGCCGCCAACGGGCCGAAAGCGAACTCGAAACACGGCACCCTCAACATTGAAGCGGAGGACGGATTGTGCGAGCTTTTCGTTGACGGCCTTTTTGTGGGCAACGCCCCGGCTCGAATTAAACTCGGTACCGGCGCGCATGTTGTGGAAATGAGGAAGGCCGGCCAGGATGCCTATCGCCGTGAGGTGACGGTTCTCGAAGACGCTGAATTAACGATGCGCGCGGTTTGGACAAACCACACCAGCGCCGCCCGTCACGACGATCCGAAGGTTTGAAGGTGCAACATCCGTTCCGCTGCCGTCGGTGCTTCTGGAACGAATTGAAAGGAATTGACTCCGCCTCGCTAGACATTAGTGGGCACACCATCTGTTACAGCCACTCTACGAGAATAGGGAAAAAGCATCAGAAGCAATGATCCGGCTAAAGCAAACACGATAAGCGCTGCAACGGTAGCAAAATCAACCACGAAACCTGAAAACTTCCAATTCGGAAGAATTTTAGAGAATGGCGCTACAAGCGGCGCTGTGACACCATAAAGCCAGGCAACGAACGGCGTGCCTGTATTAACTACCAAAAACTTAAATATCAATCTGAAAGTTAACAGTAGTGCGACAATGCTCAAGACAACGTTAATAAAAGCCCTTAGAATTCTAAACATAAATATATTTTAGGTCTGTTTTGTTTAAGCTGCTTTTTACAGCTTGGTGTGTTGGACTAAACACTGCTACAGTACACGGTCCGGCACCCTTCGCTATGCAGTGTAACCAGTAGCTTACGCGCCGAAGCCCCCGGCAGATCGAGACCAAACGGGCCAGGCAGAGAAAACACTAATGAGTCGCCGTGCTAAGGTGCGCGTGGCGCTTTGCCTGACAGCCTTTCTCGGCATAATCATCTGGCAAACCTTCGGCTCGCATGAGCCCGTGTATCAAGTAAAGCGGTTGTGCCAGTGGCTGGAGGCATATAATCAAGCGGGGTCCACGGCATCCAATTACCCCGTCAATATCGAGCCAATCTCCAAGGCCATTCCCGCAATCGGACGGGCGAACACGAACCCGAGAGGGCAAGATCGTGGGCGGTGGAGACCAGCGGTTGCGTTCCTTGGGGCAGCGAGAAGGCCAGAAGTAAAAGGATTGTTTGTGAACAACATCGCCAGGCACAAATCGCGGTGGGATTGATTTTCGCTGAGCCCCGATTCCGCCTGACCGTTCCCGTTCACGGCTGACCTGAGATCAGCAGGACGCGGAAGCCGTTGACGTTGAACCACCAGTCCGGGTAGTCCCGAGTACAGTCCACTCCCCAGATAGAACGCCGTCGTCGTTCCCGCCCGATCCGCATACTCCCACTCCGATTCCGTCGGCAGCCGATACACATAATTTGAGGGAATCAGGCCCCCCGCCCGCTCTTGCTGCGTCCGCAACACACAATAATTGCTCGCATCATACCAACTTACCGTCTCCACCGGGCGAGTCAAATCATTCGAATATCCATTGGCGGACGTGAAATAACTCGGATTGGTCGCCATGAGGGAGAGATAATCCCCTTGGGTCACCAAATACTTTTCCATCCAAAACCCCCGGCTGATGGTCACCCTGTGCTGGACCTCGTCGGAATTCCGCTCCGCCTCGTTCGGAGGGCTGCCCATCGTGAACGTGCCCGGCTGCTTTTTGGCACGCGAATTGTTTTGTACGCTGCGCGGGTGAAGGAGAATTGGTTTTTCTGTGCCCGGGCGCATTTTCGAGCATTTTCCGCCATTGATGAGACAACCATAAAGCCAACCGGCACCCCGGCAGCGGCGCAACGGCAGCCTCGAGTTGCGGCTGGAGACTTCGAGCCGCAAGGAGCTAGCCCGCTGGGTGCTCTCCTGGGTGCCACACGTTCGAGTGCTGGCCCCGCGAGAACTCCGGCAACGCATCATCGCGAAGCTGCGACTCGGATTGTCCTCCCTAGGCCATTGGCCATTTTTCTTTCACGAGCGCCTTATAGCCGCCTATGAGCGAATAGACATTTCGATAGCCCATTCGCTGGGCCATGGCCGCCGTTAACACCGAGCGATAGCCGCCTCCGCAATACATGATGATTTCCCGGTCGCTGCCGGGAACAGCCGCTTCGATGTCCCGTTCCAGAACGCCTTTGCCTAAATGCATCGCTTGGGCGGCATGGCCCTTCTCCCATTCGGCGTCCTCACGCACATCGATGAGCAGCGCTTGAGGATTCCTGGCCAATCGCTCACGCGCTTGTTCGACGGTGATCTCTTTGACGTAAGGCCGCTCTTCATTGACGATCTTCAGAAACCCGGGTGCATGTTCCATGGCACAGAAACTAATCCTCTGCAGCAAAGGATCAAACTCATTCTCGGCACATTGCTTGTTGACCTCTTTGGGTGAGCGGACTTTACTGCAGTATGCGAATCTTGCTCTCGGTGATGGTCCTGGGCAGCCTGATGCTCGCAGGCTGCGCGCACAATAGGCCGGCTCAAACGCAGGCGGGCTTCGCCTCGCTCCCTTCCTCCCCTTATTCAGACGCCGCCTCGAATCAAAAACTCATCATCACCCCGGAGACCGGCCTGACAGGAAAGGTCGTGCGCGTCAATTCCACGGACCGTTTCGTCGTGTTGAATTTCCCGATTGGGCATCTGCCTGTTCTGGATGAGCGGCTCAATGTGTACCGCCTTGGCCTGAAGGTCGGTGAAGTCAAAGTCACCGGACCGCAAATGGACGATAATGTGGTGGGAGACCTCGTGGCCGGGGATGCCAATGTTGGAGACGAAGTGAGGGACAGGTAAAGGGCCCTCGGCTCGAATGAGTTTCCTGCCTATTGTGGCCCGTGAATTGCGCGTCGCCGCCAGGCGGCGAGGGACTTATTGGCTGCGCAGCGCGGCGGCCCTGGCGGTGATCATCGCCGGAGCCTGGCTTTTCCTGGTGATGCAAAGCGGCCCCTCGCGCGACCTGGGGAAGGGACTTTTGACTGTTCTGACCGGCAGCGCCGGCCTCTTTGCCCTCTTCAGCGGGCTGCGTTCAACGGCGGATTGTCTCAGCGAGGAAAAGCGCGAAGGAACGTTAGGTCTCTTATTTTTAACCGATCTCAAGGGTTACGACGTGGTTTTAGGGAAACTGGCGGCCAATTCGCTAAACGCATGTTACGCCCTGCTGGCTGCGGTGCCGATGCTGGGCATCCCGCTGTTGATAGGAGGCATCACGGCGGGTGAAGTGGCTCGGCTCGCCCTGGTTATCCTCAACACGCTTTTCTTCTCCCTTGCGGTTGGCATCCTGGTCTCGACTTTAAGCCGGTCGGCCCAACGAGCCTCGGCCCTGACCCTGGTCCTTTTGTTGCTGCCCACTGCCGCCGCGCCGGCTCTCGGCGCGATGTGGATCGCCCATACCAGAGCGCCTTCTGTCCCGGAGTTGTTCCTTCTGCCAAGCCCGGCCTACAGTTTCAATCTGGCTTTTGCGGGGTTTTATCGAACCCGGCCAGACCAGTTTTTGTATTCCATGCTGGTTGTCCATGGGATGGGTTGGCTGTGCCTGCTGGCTGCCAGTCTCATCGCGCCCCATTGCTGGCAGGAAAGAAGCGCCAAAACCTTTGGCGCGCGCTGGCGAGAATGGTGGCAACAGTGGGCCTACGGCGAGATGGCTCAGCGCTTGGCCTTTCGCAAGCGGTTGCTCGATACCAATGCCTTCCTGTGGCTTGCCGCCCGCATTCGCCTCAGGCCCCTCTCCATCTGGGCAGTTCTCGCCCTCTTTGGCTGCGGCTGGCTATGGGGCCTGGCCAAGTTCAGGCGCGACTGGCTCAATGAAGGGGTCTATCTGACCACCGGTCTGCTTCTGAATTTCTTCATCAAATCAGCCTTTGCGGCAGAGGCCGCCCGCACCCTGGCGGAGGAGCGCAGAGCGGGCACGCTCGAACTGCTGCTCTCAACCCCTCTGAGCGTGCGGGAGATTTTGGCCGGCCAGGCCCTGGCGCTGCAACGGCAATTTCTTGGCCCAGTGCTGGCTGTGTTGTGCATCGAATGCGTCTTTGTGCGGGCTGGTCTGCCCGATCTGGTGATCGATGATGAGCGCGGGTTGTGGGTCTCGGTTTGGGTGGCGGGCATGTTGATGCTGGTGACCGATTTGGCCGCGCTCTATTGGGTGGCGATGTGGCAGGGGCTGACCGCTAAAAACGCCGCGCGCGCCGCCAGCCAGAGCCTGGCCAGGATTCTCCTGTGCCCCTGGGCGGGCATTGCCCTGGTCATCCTCATCGGCGCTGTGAGCCAGATGAACGGTTCGCCGCCACCAGACGTTTCCTGGCACTTCTTCCTGGCTCTGTGGTTCATACTGGGCCTGGCCGCAGATTTTGGCTTTGCCGCTTATGCCCGGCAGAAACTTCTCACTGAGTTCCGCCTGGCCGCCCAGCAGCGTTACTCGCCTGGCTTTTGGGAAAGGCTGCTCCAGCGAACCGCCCCTGACTCCGGGCAAGCTCCGCAAATCCCTCTCACCGCAAATCGCCGAGCCGCCCTCTCCCGTGACATTCCTCCCAATAGCGCAACGTGAGCTTCGCGCGGCGTCCCGGCGTCGAAGCACCTTCCGAGTCCGCTGGTGGACCGCACTGTGGGCAATCGTGTACGGAGGCATTTCTTTGATAGGGGCATCCTTCATCAGCGGACGGAAGGTCGGTCAGATTCTATTCGAAATGCTTACTTTTTATGCCTTCGTCCTTTGCCTGCTGGCTGGCGGCTATCTCACGTCGGATGCTCTGAGCCAGGAGCGCCGCGAGGGGACGCTGGGCCTGTTGTTTCTCACTGATTTGAAGGGCTATGACATCGTGCTGGGAAAACTCATGGCCACTTCGCTCAATGCTTTTTACTGTTTGCTCGCGCTCCTGCCGGTAACCGCTTTTCCGCTGCTGCTGGGAGGGGTGACCGGGTCCGAATTCTGGCGCATGGCGCTGGCCCTGCTGAACACGCTTTTCTTTTCTCTGGCAGCCGGCATGTTCGTCTCCACTTTCATGCGTCATTCCGAGCGCGCCATGCTCGGCGCCCTGTTTGTTGTGCTCTTGTTCGGCGCCGTCCTGCCCCTGCTCGCCGGAACCAGAATGCCCGGCCAACTCGCCCATCGCATCCATCCAGCCTGGGTTAGCCCTTTCTATGCTTTCCATTATTCAGCCGGGAATTTTTATCCCCGGCAACCACGGGCGTTTTCGAGTGCGTTACTTATCTCAAACCTCCTTGGCTGGTCTTTTCTGGCCGGGGCCAGTGGGCTTGTGCCTTATATTTCGCTGGAGAACACCAGCGGCCTGGGTTTTACCACATTATTCCGAAGCCGCTTCAAACGGGGCAGCAGAACCGCCCCAAGAGCAACTCGCACTCGACCTGCCTTGCACGGCAAAAACCCGGTCCTCTGGCTCTTGCGGGCAGGAGGAGAGAACCGCTGGAGGCCTGGGCTGTTGTCGCAGGGTTGGGCCTTGTAGTCGCATGGGGCCTGCTGGCAACCGGGGGCACAGCCGCAAACTGGTTATTCGCCTCCTACGCCGCCAAGCCATTTGGGTTTGCTCTGAAAGCGCTCATCGCCTTGCAAGCCTGCCGCTTCTTTTCCGACGGCCGCCGCGATGGAGCGCTGGAATTGCTCTTGTGCACCCCGCTCTCCGATCGCGAGATCGTCCGCGGCCAAATTCAGGCCCTATGGGAAAACTTTCGATGGCCGTTTGCCGCCTTTGCAATCCTGCTGCTGACGCCTGCAAGCGTCCGCCTGATTCAAGCAGTTTCTACTCTGAATTTCGACGCGGCCCCTGAGATTCTCTTCAGTTCATTCGGCGGTGGGGTTTATCTGGTCCGGATGGTAATGGATTCTTTGGCGGTTTGCTGGGTTGGCATGGCCCTCGCCCTGACCACCAAAAAACCCAGCCTCGCCTCCGCCCTGACGATTTTGTTTGTGCTGGTGCTGCCTTCGATTCTCTCCTTTTGTCTGCTCGATATTCTCGCGGACATCGTCTTTATCATCTGGGGCAGCAGCCGGATGCATTTGGACATTCGTCAAGTCGTCGCACAGCAATACCAATCAAACATTGTTGTTCCAAACCGAACGCAACCTGTAATCTAGGAGTCTAATGGGCGCGCAGGTAATGGAAACTATCCTCGAGACAAAAGATTTAACCGTTGAGTTTAAGGGACAAACACGCCGGCAAGGAACTAAAGTGGCCGTAAAGGGCCTCAATTTAAAAGTTCATGCCGGAGAAGTCTTTGGCTTTTTAGGCCCGAACGGCGCCGGCAAAACCACAACCATGAACGTGCTGCTGGGTTTCGTGCACGCCACCAGCGGGACGGCCTCCCTGTTTGGCGTCGATGTGCGCCAGCCCATCGCCCGCCGGCGCATCGGTTACCTGCCCGAGATGACTTATTATTACAAGTTTCTGAGCGCCGAGGAATTGCTGCGATTTTACGCCCGAATTTTCCACATCAGTCGCGCCGAAACCGATCGGCGCATCGATTGGTTGCTAAAGCTGGTCGAACTGGATCAGGCCGCAAAGCGTCCCATCAAAACCTACTCCAAAGGCATGCAGCAGCGGGTTGGCCTGGCCCAGGCCCTCATCAACGACCCGGACTTGCTCATCCTGGACGAACCGACCAGCGGCCTCGACCCGCTGGGGCGCATGAAGGTGCGCGAAATCATTCAACGCCTCAAAGACCAGGGCAAGACGGTCTTCTTTTCCTCGCATGAATTGGGCGAGGTCGAGACCGTATGCGACCGCATCGCGATCATCAATGAAGGCGAATTGAAGGTGGTAGGACGCGTGGCCGATCTAATCGAAGAACACCACGCGAACCTCGAAAAGATTTTCCTCAACATCATTGGCTACGCAACGGAGGTGACGGCGTGAACACCGTCCTCGCCCTGTCGGGCGTTGTCATTAAAGAACTCTATCGCCGGAAGGATTTTTATGTCCTGTTCGTTCTGACGGCGGTGCTAACTCTATTGATGGGGTCAGTGACCTTTTTCCACGACCCAAAGATTGTCCGCTATCTGAAGGACATTTGCCTGCTCCTGATCTGGATTTCCGCCCTGGTGATTGCCATCGGCACTACCGCCCGCCAAATCCCTGCCGAGCGAGAGAATCGGACAATCTTCCCCCTGCTGGCCAAGCCGGTGACCCGCGCCCAGGTCGTGGTAGGCAAATTCGTGGGGTGCTGGCTGGCCACCGGGCTTTGTCTGCTGGTTTTCTACCTGTTCTTCGCGATTATCAGCGGCTCGCGTGAAAACCACTGGCCGTTGCTGCAAACCCTTCAGGCCCTTTGGCTGCAATGGGCGATGCTCGGGATTGTTGTGGCCCTGGTGCTTCTGGGTTCGGTCGTATTTACCGCCCCTTCTTCTAATGCGACGATTTGCTTTGTGGTTATCCTGGGCATCCTGCTGCTGGGGCGCCACCTCAACCAGGTCGCCCTCCAACAATCCGAACCGTTGCGCACGATTGTCTATGCCATCTATTTCGCCCTGCCCCACCTGGAATGGTACGACTTACGGGATTTCGTGATTTACGATCATGGGTTGATTGCCTGGACCGACTGCGCCCTGGCCACCCTGTACGCCGCGCTCTACACAACCTTTCTGCTCTTTGGGGCTTGGTTGGTGTTCCGCCGGCGGTCGTTGAATTTGTAATGAAATCGGCCACCACGCGATTCCTGGTTCTGCTGCTGCTGGGCAGCGGTTGCGTCGGCCTGGCGACCATCCTGCAACCGCATGTCTATTCCTGGACCAGCCGAAGCGACTCGGACAGCGTTTTGAAAGTGCTCCTGGGCGATAGCCTGCGCTTGTTCGCTAACCATTTCTTTATCGAGGCAGACGTTTATTTTCACAGTGGCTATTATCCTTCGATCTTCGACCAAGCCCGCGCCCGCATCGACAGCAAGCACATGACCAGCAAAGAAGGGTCCCCTGAAGAGGAAAAGCATGAGCGCCGGATGAATTTCCTCGGCCCGCCACGGGACTGGATTGAGAGCTTTGGCCGGAATTTCCTGGTGACCAGGCACACCCATTTACAAGGCGGCAACGAACGCGAAATATTGCCTTGGTTGCGAATCTCTACCGATCTGGACCCGCAGCGGGTTGAGACCTACACGGTGGCCGCGTATTGGTTGCGCGACCTGGGCAAAGTCTCCGACGCGGAGCAATTCCTCCGCGAGGGCCTGCGCAACAATCCCAATAGCTTCGAAATCCTGTACGAACTCGGACGCCTCTACGACGAGAATGATCATGACTCCAATCGGGCGCGCAATGTCTGGGAGCTGGCCCTGCGCCGTTGGGGCGAACAGGAAATGGGCAAAAGCAACCCTGACGTAAGAGACCTCGAGCAGATCGAGGTGCACCTGGGACGGCTCGAAGAAAAAACGGGCCGGTTCGCGCAAGCAGCCAGATATCTGGGAATGGCCGCCAAAATTTCCCCTGACCCGGCGGCGCTGGAACAACAAATCACTGAACTCAAGAAGAGGGCCGCAGCCGCAGGGCAGTGATAAGGATTCGCGCGCTTTAGTTTCCCGTCTTCAACTCAACCACATCATGCGGGGCGGCTTCTCGCTGGCCGGCGGGGCTGACTCGGATGAACCGGGCTTTCTCACGCAGTTGGTCCAGATTCGCGGCGCCCAGGTAACCCATTCCGGACTGGATGCCTCCGATGAGCTGGGCCAGGACGCGGTCCACCGAGCCGGTCACCTCTTTCAAGGCCTCGACGCCTTCCGGAGCGACTTTGCGTGTTAAATCCGGCCCATGGCCATAGCGCGCAGCCGAGCCGACCTTCATCGCCGCCAGACTGCCCATGCCCCGATATTGTTTGTAAAGTTTGCCGCTGAACTCCATTACCTCGCCCGGGGCTTCCGGGCAGCCCGCCAGGATGCCCCCACAAATGACCGCGCTAGCGAGCGCGAGGGCCTTGACGATGTCGCCGGACTTGGTGATGCCCCCATCGGCCAGCAGCGACACGCGTTTGCGTTGGGCCGCCCGCGAAGAAACATACAGCGCCGTCAATTGCGGGATGCCCACTCCCGCCACAATCCGCGTGGTGCAGATCGAACCAGGCCCCTGGCCCACTTTGATCACATTGGCCCCGCACTCAGCAAGGAATTCCACCCCGGCGCCGCTGGTCACATTCCCGGCGATAATCGGCAGTTTCGGAAAGGCATCGCGCAACATCCGCACGGTATCGCCCACGCCTTTGCTGTGTCCGTGCGCGGTCGAAACAGCCACGGCATCCAGGCCGCGTTCAACCAGCCCCTCGACATGCGCCAGGATGCGGTCCCGGTCCAATTCGCCAAAGGCATTGCGGGTGGCGGACACGGCGGCGCCGCAAATTAAGCGGAACTGGGAATCACGGGCCGGTTTGAATTGGGCGTTGCGCTCCTGGGAGATGCGCTCGACGTCGCTCAGGGTGAACAAACCGTGCAACCGGTCCTGATCGTCCACCACCAGCAACTTGTGAATGCCGGGATGGTCCGTAAAGAATTTATCCGCCTTGGCGATGGGGTCACGGCCCAACTCCTTGCGCGGAATGGTTTGGACCTGCGCCCGGGGTGTCAGCGCCTCGATGACTTTGCGTTTGGCATGACGCGCTTTGACCACGTGCCCCGGCAACAGGCCCACCAGCTTGCCCTGTCCATCCACCACGGGAAACGTGCTGAAGGTAAAATGTTTCTTTTCGATTAAATCCAGGATATCGCCAATCGACTGGTCGGGTGTCGCCTTGATCGGCTCCTGGATGAGGCCGTGGACATGGTTTTTGACGCGGCTGACCATCGAGAGTTGCTCGCGGTCAGGCATGTTGTAATGAACCAGGCCCAGCCCGCCATTGAGCGCCATCGCAATGGCCATCCGGGACTCAGTTACCGTGTCCATGTCAGACGAAACAACCGGGATATTGAGATGCAAACCCTCAGCCAGATTTGTGTCGAGTTGGGTTTCCCGAGGCAACACCTCCGAATACATCGTGGCGAGTGTTACATCGTCATAGGTCAGCCCGATGTTGTTATACGCCGGAAAGAACGCATCGGCAGGTTTGTAAAACTTTGAATCGAGGCCGTCGGACTCTTTGCTTATTGCCATGCATTCTACAAACAGAATCCCGCCTCAAGAGCAAGAAAAAACATGCCCATATCTAGGGGTTTTGGCCCGCGTTATGCAGCATTGCGCGGCGGGTTGGATTGCCTTTTAATGTTTCAGCCCGTTTATGTATCGAGACAAAAAAGTGGTGGTAGTGATGCCGGCCTATAATGCGGCCAAAACCTTGCGCCAGACTTATGAAGAAGTCATGGAGCAGGAGTTGGTGGATTGCATTATCCTGGTCGATGATCATAGCCGTGACGACACAGTGGCTGTGGCGCGCACTCTGAAAGGGATGCAGGTGCACGTGCATGAGGTCAACATGGGCTATGGCGGCAACCAAAAGACTTGCTACCGTCTGGCCCTCGAGGCGGGCGCCGACATCATTATTATGATTCATCCCGATTACCAGTACACCCCCAAGCTCATTCCGGCGATGGTCTCGATTATCGGCAATGGCCTCCATCCCTGTGTCCTGGGCAGCCGCATTCTGGGCGGTTACGCCTTGAGAGGGGGAATGCCTCTATGGAAATACGTCTCGAATCGCGCTCTGACGTTTGCCGAGAATATCCTCCTGGGCGCGAAGCTGTCTGAATATCATACGGGCTATCGCGCGTTTTCGAGGCAAATCCTCGAAACGCTGCGCCTGGCGGAAAACTCGGATGATTTCGTTTTCGATAATCAGATGCTGGCCCAAATCCTCTGGCACGGCTTCACGATTGCTGAAGTGAGTTGTCCGACCAAATATTTTCCGGAAGCCTCATCGATCAATTTGCGGCGGAGTATCAAATACGGTTTGGGTTGCCTGGGGACCGGGCTGCGGTTTCGGTTGGCCAGGAACGGGCTGGGCGGGGCGAGGCTTTTCCCAAGACCGGCCGAAAATGCGGTTCAAGATATGAGCGCGGCGAGGCTCTAAACTGGAGGGGAACCGGCGATGTTGTTTTCAACAAAGGCGGTTACGATGAGGGTTGCGGCTGCAGCCGAATGAGATTACGGGCTTGGGCCAGCAGGGCTTGGTCGGCTTGGGCATCGTCGTCGATTCCCCAGACAGCCAGTTCGAGTGAGCGTTGGCCGCCATTGCGCCGGCCATCAACGACTGCCTGGAGCCGGCCCCGGTAACCTGTGGCCCCTTTGGTATTGAGGGAGCCGTGTCGATCTTCTGCCAGGCAATAAAGCACGTGGACCTGCGAGGCGCCTTGTGTGAAGGCATAGCACTTGAAGGGCAGTGCGAGTCCACCTATATCGAGTTGGCGCGGGCCGATTTGGCGGGTCAATTGGGCTCCGGCGGCCGTCAGGCAGACTTCGGGGATGTGGCTTTTGGCCATGTGCGCTGCGAGGCGCCCCGGATTCCAACGGAGGAAAATCGCCTGCCATTTCAAGTTGGCGCCTTCATCCCACGCTGCGGAGCGGGCTTGGTCATAACGCAAAACGCGGCGCGCGTCCGCATTGAGAAAAAGCTCCTGGAATGCAGGCTGAGCTTTGGGGAATTCGACCGTCCAGCTCAATGGGGCTGTTGTACGAGGGTTTTCGTGGGCGCGATACCAGCACTCGGCGCCGACCTCGACTACCAGAAGCCAGCCGGCAAGGGCGGCAGCCAACTTGAAGGGGATGGGGCGCCAGGAGGTGCGCAGGGCTTTTATATTCCTGAGGAAACCATTTGAGACAGGAGCCTCCTCGCGCCGGCCTCTACAGGATGCGCGCGGGCGGTTTGCGGACGCGAGATACCACAGGCAAAGAAAGCATGCTGCAAGAATCGCTATACCGGCTGGGTCATGCCAAGCGGCGATGGCGGCTGGGCCCTTCGTGGCTGCCACCCAGCAGAGCACGGTTGTCCGGATGAGATTGAATCCGAATGTTAAGGCCAAGGCGGCCATTACACAGATGACCCGTCGCAAGGCGGTTAAGGAATAGACCTCGCCGAAAAAAACCGCGAGCATCAGAGCCGCTTGAAAGGAGCGAATGCCGCTGCAGGCCGGGTCGATGGCGACGATGCCAGTGCGCACTTCGACCAAGTTGCCGTGTTGGATAGCGGGAATGGCGGCCAGGTTGAGGACCTCGACGGTTGCCGCGGCATTCGCGCCGGTGAGCCATCGAATAACCGGGCTTTCCATCAGCGTTGGCCAGGGGACGGCCAGCAGGAAGAAAAGCAACGGGAACAGAATGCGGGTTTTGAGCAAGCGTTTCACTGGCGCGCGCCATTGTCCGGCCAGGAGCAGGGTCATGGCGATCACCTCGAAGGCGAGAGTCCAGCTTACCAGGCGCCACTCGGGATTGGCCTGTTGCACGAGGCGTATGGGGGCGTAGAGCAGGGCTGCGACGGCCAGGAACCATGTGCCGGCGGGCTGAGGTGCAGGTTGCGACTGTGGGTCGGAAGCCCGGATTCGCCTAAAGGCCAGGTACAGGCACAGGCAGGGCACAGCCCAGCCGTAACCGTACTGCGGGTTGAAGGTCCATTCCCAGCGCAATTGCTCGACCAGCCGAATCCAAAGAAACAGAAGAACGATTAAAGTCATGTCATGGCCTTACCCCATAGCGAAGCCAATACCCGGCCAGCTTCACGTACTCCAGTCCGATGTAATGCCACATGCCTTGCCGACGCCATTCGGAGCGGTCGTACCCGAAATAGGCGGGGCGTGAAAAGAATTGGATGTCGGCGGCGTCATGTTGGAAGCACCGCAGGGCGCGCCTTGAGTGATACCAGGAAGTGACCAGGATAACGCGCCTGGCCCCATCAGCCCGGAGCAAGCGGATGCTGAACAGGGCGTTTTGGAAGGTGTTTTTCGAATTGCACTCGATTTGGATAGCTTGGGCCGGCACTCCGCGCGATTCGAGCAGTTGTCTGTTCGTCTCGCAATCCCCGCGCCCGCTCACCAGAATGCGCGGCGCTGCGTGGTCGGCGAATAATTGGGCTGCGCGCAGCGGGCGCTCGTACGAACCGCCGCCCAGGACGACCAGGGCGTCGGCCTGCACGTTTCCGTTGTCCACGCAGAGGAGTTGTTGGGGAAAGACCACTCCAGCGACGACAATGAGGGTCAGCAACCCGGCGGCGAGGGCGGCGATGATGAGAAGGCGTTTGCGGTTCACAAAAGCGTAATGACTTTAGGGATGTGAGGGTCCAGAGTCAAAGGGGGAACTAACGGGACCGAACGGCGGTTTAATCTCTTCTCTCTTCTCTATAGAAAGGGTTTGGGAGTATGTTGGCGCATGCCTTGGAGCCGGCATTACAGGAAAGTACTCCTTGTCATTGGTTTTAGCGCAGCAGGCTTGCTGTCGCTGGTGCTGGCGTTGCCTTTATGGTTTCCATGGGTGCTGAGGCCCTTGGCTTCGAGTCAGGGGGTCCATTATGGGCAGTACCAGCGCGAGGGTTACGCCCGGTTTTCGCTCCGTGATGTCTCTCTCACAACCAGCGGCCTAAGATTTCATGCCGCCCGCCTCGATGCTTTGGTTCCGAGCGCGTGGCTATGGCGCAAGGCCATTGGCCCTGCCAATCCAAAAACCTTTTTGAGCATTGCAGATTGGCGGCTGGAAACCCTTGCCAGCGCCGCCTCCAGCCAAACCTCCGTTTCCGCGGAATTCCAAACGGCTTCCGAATTGCTCGCCTGGCTGCGGCGCTCGGTTCCGGCAGCAGCCCTTTCTAATGGAGCGCTTCAGGTCGAGACGAGGTCCATTCTGATTCCCACAGTTTTATGGCAAAATGGTTTTTTACGAGCGGGGGTTGAATTGCCGAGCCGAGGGGAGCGCTTGGCCCTCGATGCCAACCTCGGCAATGGAACGCCTTTTGCCCTTCAGGTGCATTCCCCTTCGCTTCGGCTCGACGCGTCAATTGCATTGGCAACTAATTCGTTGGGACTCAGTGTGCAGGCCAGCGGTTTGTGGTGGAGCAATCATATCCAGTTGGCCGCGCAATTTGGCCGGACCGGAACCCTGCCGGAAAGCGCCAGCTTGCGCGCGGCTGATTTCCATCTGCCAGGCAAGGCAGTGGATATGCCGTACCAGGAACTTGAGGGGTCGTTGTCCGGGACATGGCAGAAGGGAGAATTTGCTTTTGACCTGAACGCCAATGGCCGGCCAGGCGAAGCCCAAACGAATGTCCCTCCGTTCAAACTGGAGTTGCGGGCCAGCGGTGACACTAACGCCGTTGCGGTCCAAACGGCGGATATTTCCTCGCCATGGTTGACGGCGAGATTAGGACAGCCGGCGACAATTTATCGACAGGGCCGGCTTCTGCGGGCGCCGACGACCTTGATGGTGTCGGCGGACCTGGGGCAGCAGCCGTTCGTGCCGGTAACGGGCCGGCTGGAAGGGAAAGCGGATTTTTTTCCTGGCCCGGGCAAACTCCCGGTGGCGCGATTCGATTTGGCAGGGACGGAAATTGGGACTGCATCGGTGCGAGCGCAGGAGGCAAGGGTTCAAGGGTCAGTGGTTTGGCCTTGGCTGGAGGTGACCCGAGCCGCGGGGCGATTTACCGATGGTTCAGAGATCACGGCTCATGGCAGAATCGAGTTGCAGAAGAAAGAAGTCGCAGCGGGTTCGTTTGAATTTCGCGGGCCATTGCCAGGGCGCTGGTTGCCGCGTGGTTACTCGTATCGGGAGCTTGCGGTCTCAGGGAGCTTGAATGGTCCGTTGGAGCATCTGCAACATGGGGGTGAAGTGAACGCTGCGGGGGTTTCACGTCCCGGTCTGCGCCCGCTGGAAGTGCGTCTGCGGTGGAAAGGGGAGGAGGAAACGATTTCGCAAATCAATGCAGAGGCCATGGCCGGCCACTCGACTCTTCGCCTGACGGGTTCGGCAAGAGGGTCCGGGGACGGGTTGGAGATCGACCTGGCGTCGCTTGATCTATTCACCAACCAGCAACCCCTGTTGCGCTTGACGCAGCCGTGTCATGTTTTCGTGGGCTATTCAAAAGGGAGCAATCTCATGCAGGTTGCCACGAGTCCTCTTGCGTTCAGAGGTCCGGGGGGAGATGCGCAAGGCCAGGCAACATTCGAGTGGCCAAGGCGGGGGACCCTTCAGCTCAGATTAGCCGGCATCCATAGCGGTCTGCTAGGCTCATTTCTCACCAACCAATTGCCGGATGTTGAAATAGAGAAACTGCAAGCGAGGTCGAGTTGGACCAACGGGCCGGTTGCCTTTGGGCTCGATTTGGCGGCCAAGGCGGTTGTGAGCGAACCGCCCGGCTGGCTGCTGAGCCAGGCGGATTTAACAAACCCCCCGGCTCGAAAGCCCTCCAAATCAGTGGAAGCAGGAAAGCTAGTTTCTTCTCGAAGCAGCGAGGTGGCCTCTGGCTCTCTGCCACTGAGCCTCGATTTGAAAGCGGCTGGGGATGCATCCGGGATACTGATCACCAACTTTGCGATCAATTCCCAGACGTCGGTTGTGGCCGTGGTGCGTGGATTGATTCCCATAACGCTGAACCCGGCGTCCGCGAGTAACATCGTGCAGATCGATATGGCCCGGCCTCTGCAACTGAGTGCCAGCACCGAGCCGAGCGCCTTTTTTTGGCGCACTCTGGCTGAGTGGACCGGGACAACGCTCAGAAAACCGAACCTCGATGTGAATGTGTCGGGCACTTGGGCTTCTCCTCAAGGACACATCAATTTACGCGCGGCGCAAGTGCAGTTTCGGGGCGCGCGCGCCGCGCTGCCCGCGTTGGAGGACCTCGATGTGAAGGTTCAATTGGACCGCGAGCAGGCGCGTCTGACTCAGGGGAGCGTCCGGGTCCAGGGCCAACTGTTGAGCTGCACGGGAGAACTGCCGCTGGGCCGGGGATTTTGGGCCGGGCTCAAGCAGAAAAAGCTGCCATCATGGCAAAAGGCCAGCGGGCGGCTGCTCATGCATGAGGCGGAGCTGGGGGCTTTTGAACCACTGTTTCCCGAGTTGCTGGCGCCTCAGGGTGAACTCGATCTGGATATCTCGCTGCTGGCGGGCGGAAAATTCGAGGGACAGTTGGAAATTATCCAGGCGCGCACACGCCCGCTGGGCAGCATTGGTCCCGTGCGTGATATTAATGTCAAAATGCGGCTGAACAATCGCATGCTGAAGTTGGAGCAGGCCACAGCCCAGGTCAGCAGCGCCAGGCTTAATCTCACCGGCCAGGCTGACTTGCGCGGGACGGATTGGCTAGACGGAACTCTGCCACCATTCGAGTTCTCACTCAGTGGGAGCGATGTCCCGCTGTCGCGGAGCCCCTCGTCGATAATCCGAAGCGACCTGCTGCTGGGAGTTGTCAAAACAAACGGCGCTCCCCCGCTGGTTTCGGGCATCGCCACCTTGCGGGACAGTTATTTTTTAAGTGATTTGGCGGACCTGATTCCGGGCAAAGTGGCCACGCCCCAGAAGCGGCCACCGTATTTCAGCGTGGCCGATCCCTTGCTGGCGGATTGGCGGTTGAATGTGGAGGTACAAGGGGAGCGCTTCCTCAAAGTCCGCACAACGCTCTTCAACGGGGAAGTGTCGGCCAATCTCAAGGTGAGTGGCACCTTGGAAGACCCCATTGCCCTTGGCGATTTGCGCATTGATTCTGGCGCGGTGACTTTTCCTTTTGGCAGCCTGCAGGTCCAGCAAGGGTTGGTAAATCTGACCAGCGCCGACCCGTATCGGCCAGAACTTGCTATTACAGCGGCCTCGAAGCAGTTCGGCTACGACATCCGGATGGAGGTCACCGGGCCGGCGGATTCGCCGATCATTCAATTCAACTCGACGCCCCCGCTCAGTTCGGAGCAGATTCTATTGATGGTAACCGCCGGGCAATTGCCGCAAGGGACTTTCAGCTTGACGCCCCAGCAGCGCGCCCAAACCATGGGCGTGTTCCTCGGGCGCGGGATGCTGTCTAAGCTCGGTTTTGGCGACGAGGCCCAGCAGCGGTTAACCATCCGCTCCGGGGAGGAGATTAGCGACCAGGGCCGTCCGACGTATCATATCGAATACAAACTGACCGACCGTTGGTCTTTGGAAGGGGAATACGACCGCTTTGGCGATTTTGATGCCGGGTTCAAATGGCGCATTTATTCAAAGTAGGACGACCTCCTCTCCTTCATTTGTCTCGGCGCGGCCTTGGGGCGGGCCGGGTGGCGGGAACTATTGCGGCGCGTTTTTGGAACAGGCTGGGCGCGCTTTGCTGTTGCTGGGTTTTGTCGATTCCAACGGGGTTTGGCCGAGCCGCGGTGGTTTCCAGCGCGCCCAAACCAAAACCAGCGCAATTGAGCATTACGGGTTACGGCTTTTTGGGAAATCGAGAACTCAAGCGCATCTTGCGCACGCTGGAATTGAGCGGCAAAAAGCCTGAACTTTTTGGACCCAGTTTTGTAGAGGACTCGGCGCTGATTCTCACCTCGAAGATTAAGCGCGACGGGTATCTGCGGCCCTCGATTCTGATTCGCATACGCCTGTCCCAAGGCGCCCAAATCGACACGGATGCCGCGGCGCTGCTGGAGAATCCTTTGCCGCGGCCGCTGCCCATCAAGAGTGTGCATTTCTATATTCACAAAGGGCTTCTCTATTACTTCAAGAGCCTGGTATTTGAGGGGTTGCAATCGGCGCCTGAGAAAAAGGCGCGCTCCTATTTCATGGAGACCCAAACGCTGTTGAATATTAAACGGGGCCGCATCTATACGCCCGAGCGGCTGCGCCAGGGGCTATCGAGCCTGAGCGACATCCTGGACGAGCAGGGCTACACCCATGCGAAGCTCGAACCTGCAGGCTTGCGCCAGGACGACAAAACCGGCGCGGTCAGCGTTGTCATCCGTATCGAGGAAGGGCCCAAGTTTCTCGTCCACTCGGTGCATGAAGACTTTTTTTATCAAGGGTCGCCACACCCGGAGGAGAGCAAGACGTTTTTCCCGAATGCGCCCGACTCGAGGTTATGGCAGCAGGATTTCACGCTCAGCATCAAGACCAACCAGTATCATCGCGGGTATCCCGACACATCGGTTGAGGTAACGACCTTGCGCAACGAGAGGCGAACCAATTACGTCTGGGTGGACCTCGAGGCCCGGGTGCAGAGCGGCTATCAAGTCGGGATTGGGGCCGTCGAGTTCGAGGGACAAAAGCGGACTCGCCCGGGGTTGTTGTCGCGGAGCGTTCGGATTCATCGAGGGGAACTGCTGGACCCGATTGTAGTGGAGCAGGCCCGCTATCGCCTGGCGCGGCTGGGAGTTTTCAACAGCGTGAACCTCGAGTATCTGCCGGTCAACGACCAGACGCGCGATGTGCTCTACCAGGTGACGGAGGTTAAAACACTCAACGTGAGCCTGCTCTTCGGTTGGGGCAGTTACGAACTGTTGCGCGGCGGAGTCGAGATCGAGGCCAATAATCTCTGGGGCGCGGCGCATCACGCAGACCTCACGATCATTCAGTCGTTCAAGTCATCCAGCGGCAATTTGAATTATACAGTGCCGGAACTGGTGGGCAAAGACATCGACTTATTTGCGAACGGCAATGGATTGAGGCGCCAGGAAATCTCGTTTCTGCGCCTCGAGTATGGCGGGGGGGTAGGGTTGCATAAGTACTTTCAGCAGGAGGCGACCGATGTCAGCCTTCGCTATAATTATCAAATCCTCAGCGCGCAGGATTTCACTACCTTTCAGGGCGTTTCAAGCGAGGGCCTGACCAACCCGGCGGTTGGCTCGATCATTGCCCAGGTAAAATTCGACCGCCGCGATAACCCGCTCTATCCGCGCAAGGGGTATAAGGTGTTCCTGACATTCGAAACCGGCACTTCCTATTTGGGTGGAGACGCCAATTACCAGCGCATCATCCTCGAGCCGTCGTGGTATCATGCACTGGGCGGTGGCCGTTACCTGAGCATCGGGCTGAGCCATGGCGTTGATGTGAGCTTTGGCAGTGCAGCCAACAATCTTCCTTTTAATTCGCGTTTTTTTCCCGGAGGGGACAATTCCATTCGAGGTTACCAGGAGGGCGAGGCCTCGCCGCGCAACGCTTTGGGCCAAATCCTGGGCGCGGAGTGCTACCTGCTGGGGTCGATCGAACTGGAGCAAGCCCTGACGGCAAAATGGTCGGTGGTGCTGTTCTCAGACAATCTCGGATTCGCCGAACACATCGACCATTATCCCTTTGATACCGCGTTGTTCTCGGTCGGCCTCGGTCTGAGTTGGAGAAGTTTGATTGGACCGGTCCGGCTTGAATACGGATATAACCTCAATCCAAGGCCAGGCGATCCTTCCGGGACGGTGTTGTTTTCCCTGGGATTCCCATTCTGAGAAAAGAGTGTATTTTAATTGGCCTGCAGCTTGAGCAGCTTGAGCAGCCTTGCGTTCCAAAGCACCTGATTTTACATGGTAAGGATTGGCGCGCCCGCCGCGACTCGAAGGTCGTTTCTGGCCAGATCTGGCAAAGCTAATTCTACAGGATCGAGATCTCTACTTGTGGAAGGCTAAAAATCATCAGGATAAAACCAATTCTCAATTATGCGCCTGAGCAGCCGGATGGCCAGCCACATTGCGCATAACGCAATAGGCTCCCACCAGGCAAACCGCGGATCGAGAGGGCGGCACCAAGGAGCAAGTCGCTCTTTCTTCCTTCACTTCAGATGCAGCCGGTAGAAACGCATGAGAGACTGGGCGGGCTGTGGATCGATGAGCGGGGTTGCTCCACTGAGGAGGGTGTTGGTGCCCACAGGTATCCACGTCTTGAGGTCCGGCGAACTCTCAAGCACAACGGTTTGGCCACTCGGGCCACTGGCCTCGAGCTGCACCTGGCCTGAGGTCGAGACCCGGGCATTCGAGATAACGAGCGCCGGGGGCCAGAGGCTTTCCACGAACCAGCTGGAGCCATTACCATATCCCCCGGTTGTGTAACCGCGCGCCCGGATTCTGCCGGTGGCGGGCAATGACAGCCCAGTCATTTCCCAGCCGCCGGGCTCCCTGGTGGCCTCTCCCAGGTTAGTCCAGGAGATGCCATCCGGCGAATACTCGAAGGTTGCCCGCCAGACCTCCGGCGCGGAGCCGCCGCGGGTCCAGGAGACGGTAGAACCGTCGAAGGTCAGGTATTGAACGGCGGGTTCGTTATTGAGCAGCCGTCCGGAATCAAAGGACTTCTGCCCGGCCAAGGTAGTGAACGGACCTGTAACAACGACATTCCCGTCCGCTTGCAAGGCCAGCGAGTCCACTTCCCAGGAATCGCTTCCCACGCCAGGATTAAAGGTTGGGTCCAGGGAGCCATCAGGGTCCAGGCGGGCCAGGTTGGTCCGGCTTACACCGCTGACGTCCGTTAGATGGCCGCCAATGATCATTTTTCCGTTCGCCTGCAACGCTATCGAAAAAACGAGGCCAGGATAAGGAATCGCCGCCTTAAAACCTTCGTCCAGGGAGCCGTCGGGATGAAATCGGACCAGCGCGCTGCCCTGGGCAATGTCCGACCCGATGGCATCGCCGCCGACGAGAATGGCGCCATCTGGCTGGACCACCATGCAATACGTGAAGCCGTGGGTGCTGGGATTAAATGTCGTGTCTAAAGTCCCATCGGGATTTAGCCGCCAAGCCGCTCGCTTGCGTATAAGCGCAGCCAGCAAAGGTTTCATTCAGGGTTCCGTCTGGATTGAATCGATTTACCCCGCCCAGAATCTTGCCATCGGGCAGAAGGGCCATCGTGTAATAAAGAGACGCTGTGGCCAGTTGAAATATGCGCTTTGAAAGTTGGTGAAGACCTCCAATTCGCTCCAAATCGACCTTAACCTTCGCCAGGAATGCTTCCGACTGGTCATGTCTTGTCATTTGGTTAACCCGAAGTATTTCACGCACGCGCACGACTCGACTCTCATTAACACCAGAGCTTTAGCCCGGTGGTCCGCGGCCAGCGAAGGTCAAGCCGTTTCAAGCGCTTCTCGCCCGCCTCGGCCTTGCATGTTCGTTCCGTGACAGGGAGCAGAACTGCTCATTTTGCACTTCGCTCATTTTGTCCCAAACTGCATCGCTTAGTTTTTGCTGAGGTCCGCGCGGTTCCACCAACCGCCGCCGAGGGCTTGAAAGAGAGCCGCGGTGTCGGCGTAGCGGCTGGCCTGGGCCTGCACCAGGAGGATGGAGGCTTGTTGATAGGCCTGTTCCGCCGTTAAAAAGGGGAGATAGCCGGAGTAGCCGGCCTCAAATTGATTCCGAGCCAAATCCAAGCTGGCCTTGGCAGCATCTCGCGAGGCGGCCGCTGCGCGCAGGCTGTTGGCATCCTGCAGGAGCGCGTGCAATGTGTCGGCCACATTCTGAAAGGCGGTCAGGACCGTCGCCCGGTATTGCTCGGCGGCCTGTGTATAGGCTGCCTTGGCGGCCCTTTGTTTGTGCAGCAAAGCCCCGCCTTGGAAAATGGGCTGGGTCAAACCTCCCGCCAAAGTCCAGAAACCTTCCGGACTTGAAAAAATCTGACCCGCCTCCAAGGCCATGGTGCCGGCATCGGCCGAGAGGGTGATATTGGGCAGGCGATTAGCGATGGCAATCCCAACCTCGGCGCTGGCGGCGTGAAGGCTTTCCTCGGCCTGGCGCACGTCCGGGCGTTGGGTGACCAGTTGCGAGGGAAGGCTCAGAGGCAAGTCCTGTGGCAGATGCAGGTCGGCAAGCTCGAAGCGCGCGGCAGGGCTTTGGCTGGGGAACCGGCCAGCAAGAGCGGAGAGGAGATCGCGTTGCTGGGCCAATAGCTTGAGCAAAGGCGGCAGGGTGGCCGCGACCTGGGCCAGTTGCGCCTCTTGAGCGACAACGTCCAGCCGGGCCGCGTAACCTTTAGCGTACTGGTCCTGAAGTTTTTGGAGCATGTTCGAGTTGATGTCCACCAGTTGGCGGGTGGCGTCGATTTGTCCGCGCAAGGCGGCTTCCTGAATGGCGGCAGCCGCTACGTTCGCGCTCAGGGTGATATGGGTCGCCATGAGCGCAAAGCGCGCCTGCCCTTCTTGGGCCTTCAGGGATTCCATCGTCCGGCGGTTCAGGCCAAAGACATCCGGCACGTAGGAGACGCTGACTTGAGGAGTATATAAGCTAAAGTACAGCGCCCCTGAGTTGGGTGTCGGTGAAATCAATTGGGAGGTCTTCTGGCGGGCCGCCGAGAAGCTTCCCGTGATGCTGGGCCAGTAGGCGCCTCGCTGAGCCAGGACAGTTTCTTTCGCCATGGTGAGAGCAGCTTGGGCCGCTTTGATGGTGGGGTTGTTGCTGAGCGAGAGTTCAATCAACTCATCGAGCGGTTTGGAATGAAACAATCTCCACCATTCTGCGGGAATATCACTGCCGCTCAGGAAGTGTTGCGGTGCTCCGCCAGGCATATTGGTCGTGCCGGTGGTCGAGCCAAGCGGACCCGGGGCGTAACCGCTGACTTGGGGAGCCGCCGGCCTTTTGAAATTGGGGCCGACCGCACAGCCGGCCAGGAATAAGACTAGAAGCGGGACCCATGCAGAAATTTTCCCGGGTGACACTCCCTGGGAGCAGGCCGAGGCGTGAGTGGTTGCAGGACAATGGCCGGCCTTATGGCTCTCCCTATGAGGCAGGCCGTTGGCCTGCAAACCGGAGTCTGGTTTGCCTTTCCCAGGGCGTTGCCCGGGGCTGGTATAGGGGAGGCCCTTGGCCTCTGGCCAAGGCAGCATGCAAGAAGAGCGTAATGACAGGCCCGGGCCTGGGGCGCTCCCAAGAGGGTTAAAGCACATCGATTCAGTTCCTGTTGTTAAAGTTTGGCTCATACCTCCAGCCGGTCCAACGGTCGGGCGACGATGACATACAGAGCGGGCATCAGAAAAATACTGATCAGAAGCCGCGTAAAGAGGCCGCTAACAATGACCAGCGCGAACGGCCTCTGGGAATCGGTGCCGACCCCGGTGGCAATGGCTGCCGGAAGAAGCCCTAAAGCGGCTACCAGCGCCGTCATCATGATTGGCCGCAGCCGCAGGATCGCTCCATCGCGAATCGCTCGACGGAATTCCATGCCGCTGCCGCGCAGTTCGTTCACGTAAGAGATATAGACCACAGCCGTTTGGACTGAGACGCCGAACAGGGCCAGAAACCCAATTCCAGAGGAAACCGAGAAGGGCGTATGCGTCAACCACAGCGCCACGATGCCGCCCACCGGCGCCGACAGCAACACCCCCAAAACTGTGATGAGCGGGAACTTAAAGTTGCGGTAGAGCGCGAACAGCAGCAGGAAGATCACAAACAAGGTCAGGGGCAGCACCACGTTGAGCTGGCGCCTCGAGGCGGTGTAATCTTTGTACTCGCCGCCCCAGTCCAACCGGTAACCCTGCGGCAGCGGGACTTGGGCCTGGACCTGGCGCCGGGCATCGTCCACCGCGCCCGCCAGGTCGCGTCCTTCGACGGAGAATTGCACACCGATATAGCGCGAGTTGTCCTCGCGGTAGATGAAGGAAGCGCCGTTCTGCACGCGGATATCGGCAAATTCCTTCAATGGGATTTGCGAGCCGTCTGGCGTCGAGACCAGGATGTTGCCGATCTCGTCGAGGTTACTGCGGAATTGCGGCTCCAGCCGCACGACCAGGTCGAATTGCTTTTCGCCTTGCACCACTTGGGTAGCGGCGGAACCGCCAATGGCCGCCTCGATCAGCCCGTTGATGTCCGCCACGTTGAGCCCATAGCGGGCGATCCTGGCGCGATCCGTGTTCACCGTGAGGCTGGGCTGGCCGAGTTCCTGGACCAGGGTGATCTCCTTGATCCCGCGAACCCCTTCCAACACATGTTTGATGGCCTTGCCTTTGCTCTCGAGCGTATTGAGGTCCGTGCCGAATACTTTCACCGCCAACGCGCTCTTCAGGCCGGTCTCAGCCTCATCGACCGCGTCTTCAGCCGGCTGGGTGTAATTAAAGATGATGCCGGGAAAGGCGATGAGCTTGTCGTTGATGGCTTCAATTAATTCTGCTTTCGTGCGATACTTTCCTTTCCATTCACGATAGGGCTTGAGGCCGACGAAGAACTCCACGTTGAAAAAGCCGGTTGGGTCGGTGCCGTCATCGGGGCGGCCATGCTCTGAGGCGACCACGGTAACTTCAGGGTACGAGCGCAGGATTTGGCGGACCTGGGGCGCTATCTTGCGTGATTCCTCGAAGGAGATGGTGTAGGGCATGGTGGCGCGAATCCAGAGCGCGCCTTCGTCCAGATGCGGCATGAACTCGGCGCCAATGGCGGGCAGCAGCAACAGCGAGCCGGCCAGCACCAGCGCCGACGCCAGTGTGACTCCCCAGGGATGTGCGAGGCAGAAATCGAGGCCCTTGGTGTAAGCCGACCGGACCGCCTCGAAGGCGGCGTTGCGCCGCTCACGAACGCCTTTGCGGAAGGCCCAGGAACAGACCACCGGCAGCAGGGTCAGCGTGACGATGAGCGAGCCGATCAGCGCGAAGATCATCGTGTCGGCCATCGGCGTAAAGAGTTTGCCTGAGGGTCCGGACAAAACGTAAATCGGCAGGAAGCCTGCGGCAATCACCGCCACGGCGTAGAAGATCGGGCGGTCCACCTCAGCCGCGGCATCGGCGATGACCTCCATAATCGTGAAGGTCTGGCCTTGGCGCGCGGCGAGCTGGCGGAAGATGTTCTCCACCATCACGACCGCCCCGTCCACCAGGATGCCGAAATCGACTGCGCCGATGGAGAGGAGGTTGGCCGAGACGTTGCGCAAATCGAGGCAGATGAAGGCGAATAACAATGCCAGCGGGATGGTGGTCGCGACAATCAAGCCGGCGCGAAAATCATAAAGAAAGAAGACCAGCACGATGACAACCAGGACCATGCCCCGCAGGAGATTGCGCTCGACCGTCTCGGTCGTCAGCGAAATCAGGTCGCTTCGGTTGTAAAAGGTGTGAATTTTGACGTCCTTGGGCAGGACGTTCTGATTGAGGTCCCGGGTTTTGGCCTCAACGCGCTCGAGCACCTCCTGGGTCTTCTCGCCGGTGCGCATCAGAATGACCCCTTCCACGGCGTCGTCCTGGTCCTGGTATCCAAACTGGCCCAGGCGCGGCGCGTGGCCGATCACGACCTGGCCCACGTCTTTTACCAGAACAGGAATTCCATTATGGACCGCCAGGACGACCTTGCCGATGTCCTCCGGCGTGTGCAACCGGCCCAAGCCGCGCACGTAATAGAACTGTCCCCCCTCCGAATAGAACCCGCCGCCGGCGTTGTCATTGTTGGCGCCAAGGGCAGTGACGATTTGCGATACAGACAGCCCGGCGCCGGCGACCTTCACCGGGTCCAGGAGCACCTGATACTGCATCGTCTCGCCGCCAAGGCCCGAATCGTCCGCCACCCCGGAGACCGATTTGTATTGGCGCTCGACTATCCAATCTTCAATGGTCTTCAACTCGAGAGGCGATCGGTCAGGACTCTGAAGCACGTAACGATAAATCAAGCCTGAAGGCGAAAACAGCGGCGCTACCGAGGGCGTTACACCCGCAGGCAGCGTCAGGTCCGGGATGCGTTCGAAGACCTGCTGGCGCGCGAAGTAGTTATCCGTGCCGTTGCGAAAAGTCAGGATAACGTCGGACAGACCATAGAGTGAGATCGAGCGAAGGACAGTCATGTTCGGGGTGCCGTTCATTTCGACTTCGATTGGCACGGTAATTAGCCGTTCGACTTCCTCGGCGGCGCGCCCCGGCCATTGGGTGATGATCTCGACCATGGGCGGCGAAAGGTCCGGGTAGGCCTCGACCGGCAGCCGATTGAGCGACCAGGTTCCGGTCAGGATGAGCAGGAGCGTCGCCAGGACCACCAGGAAACGTTGCCGCAGCGACGAAGCGACAACCCGATTGATAATCGAACTTGAACGCCGCTGTCCTTCCGGCAATGGAAATTCAGAGGCGCTCACTGGCTTTGCAGGAATTGCAGAAACAAGCCGCCCTCGATAACAACCTGGTCGCCTGCCTTGAGGCCGCCCGTCGCTTCATACTGGTCGCCGACGCGGCTGCCCAGAGTAATACGCCGCCGCGAGAAACTGCCGTCGGGATTGGCCAGATAGACGAACGGCAGGTCCTCGTCATCGCGCAACACCGCCGAGACCGGCGCCAACAAGCCCGTTTGGTCTCGACTCGAATGGATTAAGACGCGCACATACATCTGCTTTTTAAGAACGTCGTTAGGATTATTTGCAATGACCCGCACCCCAATGGCGCGTGTGCTCGGGTCGATAATGGCCGAGATGTAATCCACTGTGCCCGGAAGGTTGGTCGCCGAGGCGCTGCAGAGCACTTCGGCCCGGTCACCTTCCGCGATGGAGGCAATATCAGATTCGAAAATGTTCGCCATGACCCAAACCTGGGACAGGTCCGCGACGGTGAAACACGGGGTTGTGCCGGCTTGCAAGAGTTGGCCGGGCGTGATCAGTTTCTCGACGACCGTTCCTGCCAGCGGTGAGCGGATAATCCCCAGCCCATCCGGCAGTGACCGGTTCTCCTGGATGGCCTGGATGGTCGCGGTCTCCACCCCAAGAGCGCGAAGCTGTGCCAGCGCGGCCTGACGGTCGGCTTCGGCATTGGCCGCGTCCGTCTGGGCCTGCTCGACCTCCTTTCGGGAAAGATTGTTGTGCGAAAGTTGTTCGGCCAGGTCAGCAATGCGGCGGGCATTTTTCGCCGTTGTCACCGCCTTACGATAAGCGCTGACAGCTGTGGCGTAGTCCGGCGAGGCGACCGTCGCCAGCACATCCCCGGCCTGAACTTTCGCCCCTAGCGAGGCCACAAGCCGCAACGCCGGACCCGAGACCGGAGCCAAAACAGTAGTTGCCTGGTCGGCGTCAAAGCTGACCGTGCCGCTCGTTTCGATCGTCCGGCGGAAGGTGGACGATTTGATTGTTTCCGTGTGGATTTTTTGTCGCTGCGCCGCAGTCAGGACAAGGTTGCTGACCACAGCCCCAGGTGTCGGAACCGCCTCTGCGGCGTGGGAGGAGGAAGTTGCTGTAACCAGGCTCGCTGCAAAGAGCAAAGCTTTGATTGTCGTGTCGGACCGCAACCATGCAGTTGATTTCTGAGGGCACGCTTTCATGGTTCAAGGACTCTAGTACTCTTGTCGTGATTCCGTGCGGGCAATTCGGTTCGTCCGCAAAAGACTTTGGACTCCAATGGGCTGAAAACCAGGAGAAGGGCCGAAGGCCAAGGGCCGAGCCGTGGAGTCTTACAACTTGCCTTTAGGCCACGACCGACAGAAGGAATGCGAGAGCCGGCGGCGCGCGGCTGAAAGAAGCAAGGTACGTGAAGCTCACCAGGACAATGGGCTCCACGCGCGGGCTGAGATCAGACGAGCGCCAGACGCAGCCCGGAAGGATCGGCGCCGATTGAGGCGAATGCACTTGCCCTTTGACGAAAAGGCAAATGATGCAGTTCGATTTCCCGCCCTGATGCAGGGCTTTGTGGAAGGCGCCGTCCGCCGCAAGTAACTCTAAGACCAAAAGGCCTCCGGCTAAAACACCGCCAAGGAGGCGGGCGGTGATATTGAACCAGTTGAGTTTTAAGCGTAACACGCTGGGCAATAGAAAAGCACACACGAGGATGCCGCGCAAGTCTGATCAACCTGATCACCCTTCCGCCCGGATCCTTAGCGAACTGGTGCTGCGGGCGCGGCGAGGGGGAGCAGGATCAAACGATGTTCTGATTCCATGGGTAGGGATCAGGAGCGCTACTGAATGGGGCAGTACCAAGTAGGCCGTAGGCCGGATTGGGTCTT
>DASYZB010000011.1 GCA_035946615.1 Verrucomicrobiia bacterium | reverse complement strand
GTCAGCGACCCGCCCACATTCAAGCGCGGCTCGGAATTCGTCGTGGTCAATACGCCCCCGCTTTTGACCTCAAAGTTTCCCGTCAGCCCGCCGCCGTTCAACGTCAGCATCCCGGTAATCGTGTTTGTGTCAACCAACGTCGCCCCACTCAACACCAGGCTGGTAATCGTGCCGCCTTGAAAGCTGGGTCCCAACTCCAGCGTGCCCCCGCTCAACACCAGGTTCGGAATTGCGGTCGTCAAGATTAAAGTGCCGAAACTGAATTCAAAAGTCCCCGCTCCAACCATGGAAACCTGGGTGGAGTCCGCAGTGATGATACCCGTGACACCTCGCGCCTGGAATTGGATTGTTGAGCCCGCCGCCGCACCGTAGTATCCGCTCAGATTGCCTTCGAATTCTACGTACATCGTGCTCGCGGCGTTGTTGCTTATCGTTCCGAGACTGTTATCCAAAACGGTAACGGAAATGCCGGCCGTGGGGCCGCTCTCGCTGATGATGGTTCCCTGGTTGATGAGCGTACCGAAGAAGCCTGCTGTCCCACCGCCGCCCCAAATTCTCATTATTCCGCCCGACTGAATGACCAGGTACCCTGGTTGGGTGAAATTGGCGTTGGTCACATTGATGGTCCCGGCGTTAGTGATCCCTCCGAAATCGGATAATTGCGCTCCCAGATTGAAGGTTCCGCCTGCATTAACGGTTATCGAACTGTTCGCCGGGAGTTGTGCGGTGGTGTTGACGGTCGTAAGCAGCCCCCCATTGGCAACCGTAAATGCTCCAGCCAGGATGGCCCCTGCCGTCAAGATGATAGCGCCATTATTTGCGACCGCCCCGTTAGTTGCAGTGAACGAGCGTGTGGTGGCCAACTGGAAGGTTTGCACGCCGGAGGCTCCCCCCACCGTGAGATTGGCCACGCTCAAGTTGTCGGTGCTGTTTGTCACGGTGTAGGTGCCTGGGGTCGTGATGTTGGCCGTATCGGCCGGGCCAGGAACTGCGGCTGGGCTCCAATTAGCCGCCACGCTCCAATTGCCTCCGGCGGTGTTGACCCAGGTGTAGGTTGTGGCGGCTGAAAGGGGCGCTGCGGCCAGAGCCAGGATTGTGGCTAAAAGGGCGAGAACGCGCCGCCCGGCGCCATTTATTGGTGGTAAGAGAGCCAGCGGGCTTTGTTTCATAGGTGCAGGGCGGTTGTCATGTCGTCTCGAGCGAAAAAGATGAAATCATGGGCATCGTCGTTATCGGCGCGGTCGTTGGCTTCCGCTGCACTCAGGGTCGTTACAAACGTTTAGCGATATTGGCCACCATGCTCTTTAAAAAGGATTGGCCGTGAGTTGTTACAGGGATTCCGTCGGCAAGCCGTTATACCGCACAGGAGATTGACCGGAACCGGGCCAGCAGAGTCGTGGCTCAGGTTCGGTTCGGGCGAGCAGGTTTTCGAGTCTTGCTGGCGCTTCAGTTCCCGCCGGGTGGCCTGAGGGAAAATCGGGTCCGGGAAGGGAAACTTCCGTTTCACGGGATGGCTCCATCCCATCTGCCAGGCTGGAACAGGAGGCGCACAGGTTCGGATTGCCGGACAGCGCGTTGCCTGTCTGGATCATTGTCTCGCCGCAACAGATGCAAATGTGAGGCCTCATGGAAGGCAGGCTGCTGACATCCTCTTCCCTCTCTCCATTGGATGGAGAAAGGGGAGGAAGGTCGTGAACGCATCGGGTGTGAATATCAATGATCCCGATCTCCAGACAGCAACTGCAGGTTTCCGACAATCAACCAGCACGCTTTGCCGGTGAGGTCCCCCGACTGCCCCGGCTCGGAATTAGGATCGATAAGGTCCGCGTTGGGAGGATAAACCAGGCCTGTGAACCCCGGAAAATCTTCGAAGCCAGGACTTGTGGCTAACGAGGCGAACCCATCAATAAGCTCGGCGGTGCCATGCGCATGGGCCAGCTTGCCTGTGCCGCCTGTGAAGGTCACCTTATAGTAGAGGTCGAGGATGGCCGGATTCTCCGGATTCGATGTGGCGTAGCCCTCCGCTGTGGCCGTCAAAGTGCTGGTTCCATCGGGCGTAGTGATGGTGAAGATACCATCCGTTAGCGGCCAGACCACACTGGGCGGGGTCGGAACAGTGGCCATGACTACTGCATGGAACGTGCAGTCGCCCAGGAGCGAAATCCACACCACGCCGTCCACCGTGTGCGCATATTGCTGAGGGCTCGAACTGGGAACAGGGGTCATTACGAAGGTGGTTCCGCCATGGCCGTGAAACTCGCGCGCGTTGGCGGAAGTGCCCCCCGGCACGAGGGCGGCGCATCCGAGAGTGAGGCTGATGATTCTGGATAGACTCAATTTTGTCATAATGCTTTCCTTTCTGGGCGGAGGCAGGGCCTCCGATGTTATTGTTTTAGTTATTGCTCTTAACAGTGCCGGCCGCTGTATCCTGGCCGTCATTGCTTTCATAGGGTTCTAAAGGAAAACGGGGCGGAAGTTACAGACAGTATCGCCGCTTCCATCAGGAGCTTTCTCTGCCTGAGGGACTCCATGTGAGCGAGGAGCAGACACAGCAGCTCCGTAGAGATACGGCGCGGGCTTCCAAACTGTTTCCGATTTCAATTGCGTTTGTCTGTAAATTTGACAATACTCCCCCCAGCATCCATGGAACCACCAGCCAATCGGTCGCGTCCGACTGAATCCGCCTGCTTTGGCCAGGAGAAGGCGGCCGCCTTTTCGACGACCCACTGGAGCGTGGTGCTTACCGCGGGACACGACGAACTAGCCGGAGCCGCGGCTGCCCTCGAAGAGCTTTGCCGCAAGTATTGGTATCCCATTTATTCCTTCATCCGGCGGCGCGGGTTTGACCGCCAGGAGGCCGAAGACCTCACCCAAGGTTTCTTTGCTCATCTCATCGCAATGGAAACCTTGAAAAAAGTGGACCGGCAGAAGGGCAAGTTTCGCACCTTTTTGCTGGCCTCTTTAACCAACTTCTTGAACAACGAATGGGACAAACGGCACGCCGCCAAACGCGGCGGCGGACGCCAAGTCCTTTCGCTCGACCATGCGGCAGCGGAGGACCTTTACAGGCTTGAGCCCGTTGAGCCGGGTTCGCCGGAAAAGCTATTCGATCGCCACTGGGCAGCCGCGCTGGTCGATGGCGTGCTGGCTCGCCTTCGAGAAGAATATCACGCTGGAGGCAAATCGGAATTACTGGCGCAACTCGAGCCCGGCTTGACGCAGGAAGCCGCGCCGGGCGGCTATGCACATTGGGCCGCCGCTTTGGACCTGAGCGAGGGAGCCGTGCGGGTCGCCCTACACCGCCTGCGCCGGCGCTTTGGCGAATTGTTGCGCGAGGAAATCGCCCAGACGGTTGCCAATCCCGCTGAGGTGGACGATGAAATCCGGCATCTCTTTGCCTCCATCTCGGCCTGAGAGCCTGTCTTACATTTCTGTAACATCTTCGCCGGATTCCTTGTGAAACAAGTGTGAAGGCGCATTAAGTGATGGCCGAAGGGCAAAGATTAAAATGCTCTGGTTGTGGGGCGGAGTTGGCTGCCAATGCCACCGGTGGCCATTGCCTCGCCTGCCTGCTGCAACTGGGCCTGGTGCCCGATGAATTGGCTCCCGCGGAGATGTTGTCCACTGAGGAGCCCTTCCAGAGGGCCGGGCTTGGCGTGGGTCCAGACCCGGCTGTGCACCGGATTATAGGCAACTACAAGCTGCTGCAAAAAATTGGCGAAGGCGGCTGCGGGGTGGTCTATATGGCCGAGCAGGAGCAGCCGGTGCGCCGGCGTGTCGCCCTGAAGGTCATCAAGCTGGGCATGGATACCAGGCAAGTCATTGCCCGGTTCGAAGCCGAAAGGCAGGCCCTGGCGCTGATGGACCATCCCAACATCGCCAAGGTGCTCGAAGCCGGCGCCACCGGCACTGGCCGCCCTTACTTCGTGATGGAACTGGTCCGCGGCATCCGCATCACCGATTACTGCGACCAGCACCAGCTCGACACCACCCAACGGCTCCAGTTGTTCATTCAGATTTGCCACGCCATTCAGCACGCGCACCAAAAGGGTATCATTCACCGCGACATCAAACCCTCGAATATCCTCGTTACCCTCCATGATGAGGAGCCCGTGCCCAAAGTAATCGACTTCGGCATCGCCAAAGCCACCGCTGGCCGCCTCACCGACCACACCTTGTTCACGGCGTTTGAACAATTCGTCGGCACGCCGGCTTACATGAGCCCGGAGCAGGCCGCCCTGACGGACCTGGACATCGACACGCGCAGCGACATCTACAGCCTGGGGGTGCTGCTCTACGAGTTGCTTACCGGCATAACCCCGTTCGACACCAAAACGCTGCTGGCAGCCGGCCTGGATGAAATGCGGCGCACCATCCGCGAGAAGGAACCGCTTCGTCCATCGAAGGTCCTCGAGACTTTAGGGCAACTGCCGACTCAGCCGGACCCCGCGCGCGCCTCGCCTCGCGGACCCATTCTCAACGCGCGACCCAAATCGTTCTCGACCGATTTGGATTGGATCGTGATGAAGTGCCTCGAGAAAGACCGCGCGCGCCGGTACGAAACCGCCAACGGATTGTCGAGAGACATCCAGCGACACCTGAACTGCCAACCAGTGGTCGCCCGCCCGCCCAGCCGGCTTTACGAATTCCAGAAAAGCTTCCGCCGTCATAAATTCGGCTTTACCGCCAGCATCGCGGTGCTCGCCGCACTGCTCGTTGGCGCGACCGCTTCGACCTGGCTTTATTTTAAGGAGAAGCAAGCCCGCCAACTCGCCGACGCCGAGGCCAGGAAGAATCTGCAAGTCGCCGATTTTTTCCGGCGGGCGCTCAGCGTCGTTCACCCGGGCGGCGCGTTTGGCGGGGCAGAGGCAGTGCGGCACATTCTCGACGAGGCCGCCCGGCTTCTGCCCTCGGGCTTCACCAACCAGGCGGGTGTCGAAATGGAACTGCGAACCTCCTTGATCGAGGACAATGAGAACCTTGGACGTTGGCAGGAAGCAGCAGACTTGGCCCAGCAGAATGTCCAGGTCGCCCGCAGAGAACTCAGCCCGAATCATCCCGCGCTTGCCGTTGCCCTCGCCCAACTGGGGCGCGAGCAGTGGCAACTAGGTGATCAAGCCGGCGCCGAGGACTCGATTGACCAGGCCCTGGACCTCCATGGCAAAGGGCTTTGGTCCGGAAATCTTCAACAATCCGAGCAGGCCCTTGATAACCTGGTTGGAATCTTGTTGCCGTTGCGCCAGGCCAAGCTGGACGAGCAAGTCCTGGTTCAACTATTGACTCCCGCCGTCAAGCTGTACCCCAACGAGGCTAAAATCTTCACCGTCCGAGGCAGCTTCTTTGCGCGCCGGGGCCAGTGGCAGCGGGCGGCGATCGACCTGAGGCGGGCCGTCGAACTTGACCCCCAAAACTCTGAGTTCTATCACGCGCTGGCCCCGGTGCTGGTAGCCGAAGGTGACCTGGCAAGCTACCGCCAACTCTGCGCCGGCATCCTGGTTCGCTTCGCCAACGCAACGGACCCCTCGATTGCTGATCGCATGGCCAAGGACTGCCTGATCCTGCCCTCCTCTGGCGTGGACTTGAGTTCGGTCCGCCAGATGGCGGACATAGCCATGACTAGCGGCCATCCATACGGCCTCCTCTGCAAAGGACTGGCCGAGTATCGTCTTGGACGCTTTGCCAGCGCCCAGAACTGGATGAACAGGGTCCTCGCCCATCCCGATCGGAATCCAGTTCGTGACGTGGAGACCTATGCAGTCCTCGCGATGGCGCGCTGGGAGTTGCACCAACGGGCTGAAGCCCGGCTGGCGCTAGCTCATGCCGCCCGAACCGCAGGGGCTCGATTGCCCAAGCTGGACAGCGGTGGCCTCGACGGCAGTTGGATCGACTGGATCATCGGCCATACCCTGTTGGGCGAAGCGGAATCTCACATCCAAGAGGGCGCCTCCAAAACCGTGGGCGCGGGGCCGTTATTCAGATAGGGTGTTTGCCTGAACGAAATCGTTGCTCGCTCATGTGCGCTCTCCCAGTGGCTCGCCCATGGAGAGAATCGAGAGGGATGATTATCAAATTATTAATGGCTGAGCTTAACCAGCGTACCTCCGCCCGGGCTTAGGTTGAGTTCAACGCGCCGTTTCTTGCTGCGCCTCCACTGCCCCGTTGCAGGATCAAAGATTTCGAGACGCCCAAGGCCGCGAACTCCAAGTGTCTTTTGGGATGTATAATCGAGATTCACTACCAAAGCGTGCGTTGGTCTGGACCTCTTCGACGGCTCTCCGAACATGCCTATTAGAGCGCCCTGCAATCGTTGAGGTGGTTTGTATTCCATTGCTGATATAGGCGGATCGAATAAGAACGCTGCTTTTTTGGGTATAGTTTCACCTCCCGGCGGAATCATCCCGGCATGATACACACCCATGGACTTCAAGGGCTGAAGCTCCCGGGCGATTTCAACAAAATCATGGTTCAACGTCCTGAGCGCGTCGTAAAGAGGCGTTGGGCTCCCATCCGGGTTTGCGATCCCGCCGGTGTGCCCCGCACAACAATAAACATAATACGAGATTCCTTGCGCCCCATAGGCCAGCGAGGTGTAAACCAGGAAGCGCACCTCGCCCGAGTTCGGAACCCGCATCGAGGGAGCCCAAGAGGCCGCCTGCACGATATTTAGGAAGGGCAATCCCGAATCCAGGGACGTTTGGCGGATCAGTGCCAGGTTTAGAAAATAATCCGGCGAATCTCCTTTGGCAGTGAGCTGGTAGTGATCATAGCTGATCAACCCCGGTTTTACGATGTCA